>CAZOAX010000054.1:0-9719 GCA_964577735.1 uncultured bacterium | reverse complement strand
AATCCAGAAAGCCTTGCTTTACTTAAAATCCTTTCAGCCTATGTTCGCTTTCCGGAAATCAAGGGAGAACGCAATTATCGGCTTGGTTTGATCGAAGCGGACGTGTTTGGTGTACTGCTTGCAGAAAGTTATAAAACTGCGCTGCAAAAAGATCAAAAACGGGGGCTTCCATTTCCTGAGGATTCTTTTCAAGTCCTTCCTTGCTTATATCTGGGAGAGCTTGAAAATCCACTTTGTTATAGCGTCGTTCCGGCAAAATTGCGCTTTGAGCTTGAGTATCTTGCCTCGGCATCGCCAAAAATCATGTTCAAGACAAGTATTCTTCTGAATGGGAACATGATCGTGCAACCGGAAGACATTCATCTGTTCGAATCAGAAATACCCGGCATGATCCATCAGAATGTTTATTATGGCTTTCAATCTCAGATTCGAAGAAAGCACTTACGCCAATTAGATTCGTTCCGTGATCTGATGATCCCCGAGCCCTTATTTGGGACCTTTGTAGAAAATTCGCTGCCAGAGCTGCTCAGGTTTGCAGAAGTGTCCAACCGTGAGGTGATTGAAAGGTTTGTCACGATCCCATATGTGAATGAAGTCGGTGCTGAATGCACGATCAGCTATTTGGAAGGGGAGTTTGAGGCCTCGCTGCATTTTATTTACAATTCGATCAAAGTCCCGATGGCAAGCGCAAGAGCAAATCCGGAGCAGATTCTATCCTTTGTTTCGCCGGAAGGTATTTTGGCAAGAAACCTGACAGAAGAGCAAAAGATCATCGATGCTTTATTCCAGGATTTTATTTTTGATCCGATAACGGGAATGTTTAAAGCTAAAACGGATAAGAAAATTGTCGAGTTCATGACCGAGATCATCCCGCGCTTTAAGCCACGCATTACATTTAATTGCCCGGAGAATCTTCTCGATCGTTTTCTTTACGACGACACGACGTTCACCTTGAATTTGAAGGAAGCTTCGAGGATCGATTCTTACATTGTTGAACTGCAGGTGAAAGGCTATTTGAAAGGGCTTTCTATCGATCAGCTGTGGGAATGTCTATCGACCAGAAGACCTTATGTTGAACTTGCCAATAAGAAGACTGGCAGAAAAGGGGATACTCTCAAATTCAGTAAGATCCTTGTCCTGAATTTGGATAGGTTAGCCCCAATTGTGCAGATTTTTGATGAGATCGGCATTAAACAGATCGATGATTCAGCTGAAGAAAGGCCTTTATGGAGTCTTGTCAGCATCGAACCATCCCTTTTTGATGGTTTGCCTATCAAGTTCTCGATGACTAAGCGGTTGATTGAGATTCAACGACAGATGCTTGGGCTGTCAGAGTTTAAACCAACAGATGTGCCAAAAGAGATCAATGCTACTTTGCGTCCGTATCAGATTGAAGGGGTTCAGTGGCTTGAAAGACTGCGTAAGATGCATTTGAATGGTATACTTGCAGATGACATGGGGCTTGGAAAGACGCTGCAAGCGATTATCACGCTTACGCAATATCATAACGGAAAAAATACGCTTCCCTCTGTCGTCATTTGTCCCACATCACTTGTCTATAACTGGAAAGAAGAACTTTTTAAATTCAATCCTAAGTTGAATGTCTTCGTTGTGGACGGATCTCCACTGCAAAGGAAAAAGACACTGACTGAACTTAACAAGTATGATGTGGTGATTGTGTCTTATAGTCTACTCCAGAAGGATATTGAGTTTTATAAAGACTATAAATTCTCTTATGCGATCCTGGATGAAGCTCAGCATATTAAAAACCGCGGCACACGTAATGCAAAATCGGTTAAAATGCTTCAGGCTGCCCATCGGCTCATTCTTTCCGGTACGCCAATTGAGAACTCACTTGAAGAGCTATGGAGTTTGTTTGATTTTCTCATGCCGGGACTTTTAAGTACCTATGATCGGTTTATCGAAAAGTATGTGCGCAATGCCACAACGGCGCTTGGAACAGGCCTTGAAGCACTTAAAAAGAAAACATCGCCATTTATTCTTCGCCGTATGAAGGCTGACGTGATCTCAGATCTACCGCCTGTTTCAGATATTGTTTACCGATGCAATCTTTCAGATACTCAAAAAGAACTCTATCGCTCTTATGCCGATACAGCGCGTCAGGAACTTGCGAAGCTGGTCAGCAAGGAAGGATTTGATAAAGTGCAGATCCATGTGCTTGCAACTCTCACAAGGCTTAAGCAGATTTGCTGCCATCCCGCTCTTTTTGCAAAAGAAAAAGCCGAAGTTGGGGATTCTGCTAAATATGACATGCTCCTTGAGCTATTGCAAAACCTGATCGCAGGCAACCACCGCACAGTTATTTTTAGCCAATATACCAAGCTTCTGCATATTCTAAGAGATGATCTGCAGAAGATGGGCATCTCATTTGAGTATTTGGATGGGACAAGTAAAAACCGTTTAAGCATTGTCAAGCGGTTCAATGAAGATGAAACTATCCCGGTATTTTTAGTTTCATTAAAAGCTGGGGGATCCGGTTTAAATCTTGTGGGGGCCGATACAGTTATTCACTACGATATGTGGTGGAATCCTGCGGTTGAAAATCAGGCCACAGACCGTGTTCACAGGCTTGGACAGCAAAAATCGGTATCTTCCTACAAACTCGTTACATTAGATTCCATTGAGGAAAAAATCGTCGAGTTGCAGAATAGAAAGCGTGAACTTGTCAGGCAGGTCGTGAATTGTGATGAAGAAGCGATGTCTAAACTAACCTGGGAGGAAGTTCTTGAATTGCTAAAACCATAATTTATTAATATTTCAGGAGTCCTATATGGAGCCTTTTACTAAAGTTCCTAAACTCCGTTTGCCAATATTTCCAACCGAACCCTTTAGTCCCTTTCAACTAATTGAAGGCTATTTAGGTATTCAATTTAACCCAGATTATCGTTATTTATCCGTTTGTTTGAGCGATTCAATTTGTTACATTTGGGCTAGACGTCCACGGGATAATGAAGATGTGTCATTACAAAATGTGGCACAAACAAAACTCTTTAAAAAAATAATACGTATTTTAAAAGACGATAAGCCTCTTAACTCACTTTCAGATGTTTTGAATGAAAAATACAGGGTAGAGATACGTTATAATCCTCCCCTTGTGAACAATGTAATAAAGGATATTGAATGCAGAGCTGAATTGATTACTGCGATTTTCAACGAGAGGATCATTGAAAAGCAGACGACTTTGATTCGCTTTTATCGAGACGTGCTTGCAACAGCTTTAGAATGGCACATGAAAGAGTTTTTCAAGGAAGAATCCTCTCAGCTAAAAGCTTCCACTTCATGTCCGACAATCATGGAAGAATTTAACGATCCTGCTCTCAAGCACTCGCCTGGAGGAAGGTTGATCAAGAGGCCTTCTCAAGCCCTGATGCATCGTTCGCTGCCATGGAAATTAAATCAACCATTGGAAACTAAAGATTGGAACGCGTTAGCTCCTCATGATGCGATTAAGTCATTAAGTTTAGAGGTTTTAGATCAGTATCGTTCATTCTGGCTTAATATAAGAGAAACTAAGCCTGAAAACCTGAATATAGCTTTATTAGGGCAACCTCAGATGGGATTGCTGGTAGAAGAAGAAGTTTCACGTGATATTGCATTTGAACTTGTCGGTGAAAAGCTTGCTGCTGATATTGATAGAACCATTCAATATATTGCATTGCCTGCAAAGATAGAGGATGGAAATCAAGCCAATAAATTTCATGATTTATTGGAACATCTGATGCTCGGGTTAAAAATTAAAAATCGTATAAGAGAAGAGATTTTAGAAAAATGGAACTGGCAAGTCAAGAAAGAGGAAGCGCATTTAAGTAATGACTGTTTTCCAAGTGCTCTCACTAAGTTTTTTAATGTTGAGTTAGATCCTAATAATTCTGAAGAAAATAAGCTTCGGCAGCTTTTAACTTTAATGCGCCAAAGGATGTACAATCAACCGATGGGGGTCATCCGGGCCGCTTTGAGAGATCTTTACTTGAAATTTGAAAAAGGGGATCCCTCTTATACACTAAGCTATCAGTTTCTAAACGACTCTTTAATTGAATATAAAGCATGTCATAAAACAGTTGCCCTGCAGGATGTTGTGAAAAAATCTAAAAAAAATAAAGATCCGCTTCCTCCATTTCAATTGGAAATGTTGAATGTGATGAGCGCATCTCTAAATAATTTAAATGTATGGTCCTCTTGTATTTCTATTAAGTTAAGCCTTATATCAGAAAAGAAAAAATTAAGTTCCAGTAAGGAATTGCTTTGCCTGGAACAGATAATAAGTGAACCTCTTCAAAAACTAGGGTTCAAAGTTGTAATTATTTAAAAAATTAGGAGCTATTATGCAGTTTATACCTAATCCTATTAAGCTCATTAAAGATTATTTCGGGGTCTGTGATGATTGTGACTTCAAATATATATGTCCGCACATTAGAGGGGATAACTGTTATATAGAGGAGAAATCATCAGGAAATTCTAAGCTGCATGCACAGCAGATTTTGATTTTTCAAAAAATGATCGAGATTTTAAGAAGAAGTTCTCCTTTATGCCCATTAAATCAGCAGTCCTCCTTTTCAGAAAGCGGGTTTGGGCTAAAACTTTGCACGGGTTCCTATGAAGCAAGTGAAGAGGAATTGGACAGTGAAATAAATCCAAATGATGTTTTTGTTTTGAGCAATGCTTCCAACACAGCTGCTCGTAATGCAGCGATCCTGACTTCCATTTTCTATGACCGGATCAAACCTCAAATTTTAACGAATCCTGTCGGCGAATCTTATCACCGCAACCAGCTTGCATGGGCACTTGAGCGTCATCTGGAAATGAATTTGCTATCGGAAGGAGAAAAAGAAATTGTAAATTCAAATGACAGCTTGGTGGAATTAGAAATATTAAAACCAGAAAAGTTAGTCGTAATAAAAGAAGACAAGTCTCAGGAGACAATTAAACCAAGAAGGTATTCAAGTCCGACTTCATCATTAGGAAGGAGTGAAATTAAACCGTCGTCATTGAAAACTTCTGATGGAAAAAAATCTTCAAGTTCCGGAAGCCGTTTTCAATTTCATTTATCCTTGCAAGATATGAGTAGAAGCAGTGGATCCCCATCTCCTAAAAGATCTGAGACAAAAGCAAGCCCAACTCAAAAATTTAGTTCTGAAAAAGAAGCGTTGAGAGATTCGTTGCTTAAGCTTTTAAGTATTCGCAGTTTAGAAAATTGTAGAAGCTATTGGATCCAAGGTAAGCATTCAAATAAACATAATGGGAATTCAGCTTCTTGGGACGAGGGAGAATATGGGCTGATAGAAAAGCATCAAATACTAGAACATCCCATGATGCATCAGCTTGTCCAGTATGAGCTCGCAAAAGATATTTTCAATGGGTTGTACCCTCATAAATTGATGCAGGATATCGATCGAAATTTTGATCATATTGATAAAAATCATCATGGGGGGCTCAAAGTTTATGAAAGGAAAAATATTTTCGAAACAAAAGCAGAGCATTCTGAGAAATATAATGTTAAGGTCACTCACTTTTATTATCTTCTCAAACGATGGATGGGTGAGCTCTCTACGAAGAATCCAAAAGAACAGGAAGTGATACTCAATTTATGGACAGAATGCGCAAAAGCACAATTGAACGATCTTTCAGATGAGTCTTTTGTTTCTGCAGGTGAAAGTTTTTATAAAAAATTAGACAGGGATGATCCATATAGTAAAAAAGTAATTTCGCTTCTTGCACTTTTGAGACAACAGTTTTATATCTACCCCGTTGACGTTGTTCATGCAGTCACCTACGACGTTCCTTTGGATTATTTGTTTGATGATCTACAACGTCTAATGAGATTTGATTTTAAGGATGGGAATGTGGAATTTTGTACTTCACTTAAAGTGATTCCGGCAAAAGAAGCAATAAAGTGGAAAAATAGTGAGATCAAATGTTCTGGAGTTGAAATTGAAGTAATCAATACCATGCGGTCAAACAATACCGACTTAACTTCGTGGACTTCCAAGGTCGAAATTAACATAAGCGTGATTAAGGATTTGGTAAATAAAAATTATCAAGCGGCTAAACAATTCATTATTGATCCACTCAAAGCTGTTGGGTTTACTGTGGATGTAAAATTTGTTGAAAGTAGTTTTACCAGATCTTATTAAAAATTGGGGGTTTGGCAATGCAAAGTATATCACGTCATGATTTGGATAAAACGCCAAATCCGCTAGAGCTTATTAATCTTTATCTCGGAGTAAGGCTTGATCATAAATATCGGTATATTTGTCCGCATATTGAGGGTGATAGTTTTTACATTGAATGGCACAAGATGTCTAATGATGATAAAGCCCATACGGACCAAGTTGCATTTATTCAGAAATTGATCGAATTACTAGCAAAAACAGATACACCCTTACGTCCCTTGTTTAACCAGCCGGGGCACTCAATGCATGAAAGAGGGCTCACTCTCTGTTCAGGTTCTTATAAAGACAAAGAACATAATAAGGCGGGCATGGAAGTGTTTGGGCTGGATGGGTTTATCGTGAAGATGCAGGTAGATGATCGTTTGGAAAAAGCATCTGCCATGACCTCTGTATTTTACGATCGAATCTCGGAGGCCGTTAATCATGACGCCACTGCAGTATCGTACCATCGTGCAAGGCTTGCTTGGGCGCTTGAGCAGCATCTGGCTAAGAATTTGCTCATGCAGCGAGAGGAAAAGCATTTAGTTGTTAATGACACAAAACTCAAAAAATCGGTGAATAGGCTCCATATTCCTTTTCAAGGTCATGGTAGTAGCTCTGGGGAGCCAGGCTCGCCAAAGAAGCTATCTCCTGGCCGAAAAAGCAGTGATAGTAAAGAGCTGAAACATCCCCTTATGCCGGACTTAATTCAAAAGGAGCTTTCAAAAGATATTTTTGTTGATCTTAAGTTTGATCGATTAATGGGCGATATTCAACAGTCATTTGATTATATCGCTATAGATCATATTAGTCTGCAATCATTCCCTGTAAGTAATATTTTGGATATAGATATAAGTGATCTTAAAAATCCAGAAGTGAAAAAGTTCAATGAGGAGGTAAATCAGTTCTACGGTTTGATTGAGAGGCTCCTTTCAAAGCTAGGCAAGCCTCAGCAAAAAGATCAGGAATTTATCTTAAATGCCTGGAGAACTTGTGCTTTAGAGCAATGGGAGAGTAATGGTTTTAACAATCAGTCCTTTATTCGGGCTGGAGAAAACTTCTTTAAGCATATTAATAAAAGTGAGCCTATTTACAGGCAGGTGACTGCATTGCTCGTTTTGTTAAGGCAAAAAATGTATGTGCATCCTTTCGATATGATGACTTCATGTGGCCTCCAACTGAAATTACAAAAAACTGATCGCAAAAGATCGACACAATTTGAGTTCCATGAGAATAAAGTAGAGTGCCGACATTTTATTCGAGCGACTATCATTCAGGAGAAAAAACTGGAGAGAGAATGCGACTTTGGGTTATTAACGATCATGCGGTCTGAAAGCAGTGACTTGAAATCCTGGAGTTCGGAAATTAGAATTCAGTTAAATATAATTAGAGGTTTAAAAAACAAAGAGGATAAAATTCCTAAAAACATTCAGGAATGCCTTATTGAACCTTTGAAAGCTGTAGGATTTAATATCCATATTAATTTTATTGATGCCGGTTTCGCAAAAACGAGCTGATCACTATACCTTTTACATTTATTGAATTACTGTAGTATCGTGACCTTTTATATCCTTCCAAATCGGAGACCTATACGACATGAGTAAGAAAAAAGCATTTAATCTCCAAGGGCTCCTTGATCAGGCCAATAGGACTTTTTTCCAGCAGGCCACACGCTTCAGAGGTGTATTCTCAAACGATATTGGAATTGACCTTGGAACTGCAAATACCCTTGTCTTTGTGCGTGGAAAGGGGATTGTCCTGGCTGAGCCTTCAGTTGTTGCTGTAGACTCCTCCACAAATGAAGTGTTGGCTGTCGGACATAAGGCTAAGGCTATGCTTGGAAAAACACCAAGAAAGATCCACGCTGTACGCCCTATGAAAGATGGTGTTATTGCGGATTTTGAAATTGCCGAAGGGATGCTAAAAGCTTTAATTAAGCGTGTCACACCAGCAAGAAGCCTGTTCCGTCCAAAAATTCTCATTGCAGTCCCATCCGGTATCACCGGTGTTGAGAAACGAGCTGTAGAAGATTCTGCCCTTCATGCGGGTGCCCAAGAGGTTATTTTGATCGAAGAGCCGATGGCGGCAGCTATTGGAGTTGATCTACCCGTTCATGAAGCGGCTGCAAGCATGATCATTGATATTGGCGGTGGTACGACTGAGATTGCGATTATCTCTCTTGGTGGGATTGTAGAGTCTAGGTCGCTTCGTATAGCCGGGGATGAGTTTGATGAGTGCATCATCAATTACATGAGACGTACCTATAATCTTATGATCGGTCCAAGGACGGCTGAAGAGATTAAGATGACGATCGGTTCGGCCTATCCGCTTTCGGGTAACGAACTGGAGATGGAAGTACGTGGGCGTGACCAAGTAGCTGGTCTTCCTGTGACCAAACGCATTAACTCTGTAGAAATTCGTGAATGCCTTGCAGAGCCGATCCAACAGATTATTGAGAATGTCAAATTGACCTTGGAGAAATGTCCTCCTGAACTTGCTGCCGATCTTGTTGAACGAGGCATGGTCTTAGCTGGTGGCGGAGCCCTGATCAAAGGCCTTGATAAGGCTCTAATTAAAGAGACAGGTCTACCTGTGATTATTGCGCAAAATCCTTTGCTTGCTGTCTGTCTTGGAACAGGAAAGGCCCTTGAATACCTAGACAAGTTCAAAAAGCGTAAAGGGTATTAGTGAATCAAGAGTGGGAAAAAAAAGTCACAAACAAACGTGCCCTGCAATGGATTACAGAGGTTATTGACCTATGCAAGCCATCCCATGTTCACGTTTGTACAGGTTCTGAAGAAGAATATCACAAGTTATGCCAGTTGATGGTCGATAAAGGGACGCTGATCCCTTTAAATCCAAGTTTCAGACCCAATAGTTTTTTAGCAAGATCTGATCCAAATGATGTCGCCCGTGTAGAGGAATGCACATTTATTTGTTCGGAAAAAAAAGAAGATGCCGGACCGACGAATAATTGGTGCGATCCATCAGAAATGAAAAAAGCGCTATTAGAACATTTTAATGGTTCTATGGAAGGGCGTACGCTCTATGTTGTTCCTTTTATCATGGGACCGCTGAATTCTCCCATCTCCAGATTTGGAATTGAATTGACCGATTCACCATACGTAGCAGTCAATATGCGGATTATGACACGAATGGGGGATGCTGTGTGGCCCATTTTAGGGCAAAAAGATTTTGTCCCTTGTCTGCATTCACTCGGTATGCCTTTAAAGCCTGGCGTTAAAGACGTGCCATGGCCTTGTAACGTGACAGATCGAGCGATTGCGCACTTTCCTGAATCCAAGTCGATCTGGTCTTACGGAAGCGGTTATGGTGGGAATGCCCTTTTAGGAAAGAAGAGCTTTGCTCTTCGGATCGCATCAGAGATTGCGCATGAAGAAGGCTGGCTTGCTGAGCACATGCTGATTTTGGGATTGACCAATCCTGAAGGAGAAAAAATCTATATTGCAGCAGCATTTCCAAGCGCATGTGGGAAGACAAACTTAGCGATGCTTGTTCCTTCTATTCCTGGATGGAAAGACGAGAGTG
>CAZOAX010000053.1:4626-9788 GCA_964577735.1 uncultured bacterium | reverse complement strand
CTGAAAAAACTTCTTACTTTTTCACTTTCAAACACACATCCTTGTTTCTACTCAATTTGATACCCTATTTTCCCCTTAACGGCAGAGAATTAGCAGTAGGTGATACGTTTCAAGTCACTGCAAATACATTAAAATGGGAATATCGCATTACTAATATTCGGGATGATCGAGTTTATTACAATGTTACGTTGATCAGTTCTAAAAACAAGGGGATCGGTAGTGGATTTTGGAACAAAGAAAATGGTTTCAAAGGTCAAATGAATGTGCATTTATTTTTAAATGGTGCTTCATACATGGCAAAATTCATTTCGGAATAGCCTCCATTTCGATTCTTCCGAGGCGTGCTTCAATGGCGCCTCTTGAATTAAGTGCATTTGGAAATAAGCGAATAAGTGTCATCAGCTTGGGGAGCGTTTGCTTGAATAATACAAAAAGCAAATATCAACTTTTTCAGCATTTCATATCCTAATAAAAAGAGATTTTTAAGAGTCTGTACGTTAATATTCAATGTTATTTGCTACGAAGGAAGTTGTTTTGGGAAAAGTTAAAGTTCTTGTTATCGGCGGCGGTGTTGCCGGGCCGGCTTGTTGTTATTGGCTAAAGCGATTTGGTTTTGAGCCTATATTGGTTGAAAAATTTGGAGAGTTGCGTAAAGGCGGGCAAGCGCTTGATATTCGAGGGGTGGCAGTTGATCTTGTGAAGAAGATGGGCATTTATGATGACATTTGCAAGAAGCGCACGACGCTCGAATGTGGCCGCTATGTGGATGCTTCTGGTCATATCTTGCACGATGAGATAGGGGAAAGAGCAGGTTTTCGACAAGATGATGAGGTGGAGATTTTACGCGGGGATTTGATCGACATCCTGATGGGGACGATCGAAGGGGTTCCATGCTACTTCAACCGATTGGTGAGTCGTATCGATCAGAATGAAGTTTACTTTTCAGATGGAACTCACGAGCATTTCGATCTAATTATTGGTGCAGATGGGATACATTCAGCAACAAGACGGATGGTCTTTGCTCAAGATGAGTACAAGCTTGTTGATCTTGGTTCCTATTTAAGCATATTTACCATTCCGAATTATTTGGGTTTGGTCAACACGGAAGTGTTATTTGAGTCGGATCAAAAGATGGCTTCGATCACAAGTGACAGGAATTCCAGCACTGCCCGAGCGGCGTTTATGTTACGTTCTCAAGAGTCAGTAAAACATATACGCGATGAAGCAGTTCAGAAGCAGTTCTTACGCGATACTTTCAAAGGCTTTGGTTGGCAATCAGATAAGATGCTTGAGTTAATGGATTCAAGTCCTGATTTCTATTTTGATTCGATTACACAAGTAAAAATGCCATCCTGGACAAAAGGTCGAGTCGCTTTAGTTGGGGATTCGGGATATTGTCCATCTCCTTTATCCGGCCAAGGAAATAATCTTGCTCTAGTGGGCGCCTACATCCTTGCTGGCGAACTTAAAAAAGCAAAAGGGGACTACAATAGCGCTTTTGCAAGATACAATGCGCTGCTGCATCCCTTTGTGGAGGCCAATCAAAAATTTGGTGCTTGGGTCAGCGAGTCGTTCCTTGTTGATGAAGAAGTATCAAAAGAGATCGCTGAAGAACGATCAAATATGATACTAAAAGAAATGAAACTTGTTTCAAACGGAATATCCTTACCTGATTATGCATAAAATAAATGAAGTGCACGCGCCAAATTGGCTATCCATTGAAAAGTATGAAGCGGAAGCCACGACAGAGGATAAAGTTTCAAGAGTGGTGAACTACCTGGTCTTTGCGGCTGGTTCCTACGGTTTTTATTTGTATCAAACAGATGGGATCGGCCTTTCCTGTTTGCCTCTTGCTCTTTCATTAAGAAAAATGGCTTCAGCAACGATTGGTTTTTTAGTGTATCCGGTTACGCTGAACTCCATTCAATTGAATATGCAAGAACTAGGTAAAGAGGCTAAAGATAAACTCAATGAAATGGATTTCATAGTAAAAAAAATCACTCTAAAAAAATCAGGCACAAATTACGCGGCATTGCTAGTGACTCATCCAGACACGGTTCAGAATGGAAACTGGATTATAAATGCCCTTGGCAATTGCGGTGCTTATGAATATCTCATGACCCTTTATGCGGTAAGAAATTACAATCGAAATTGCAATACCTTGATTGTCAATGGTCCGGCAGTGGGAGAAAGTGGAGGGTGGCCCACGCGTTACCAAATGGGAGCTTGTTTTGAGGCGGGGATTCGATTTTTAGAAGAAGAAGTCAAGGCCACTCATATTATCATGCACGGACTTTCACTTGGGGGAGGAATGATGGGGGAAGCGATCCTTCAACATGATTTTTCTAAGAAGATTCAATATCTATCCATTTCAGACCGAACCTTCAGTCGTCTATCCTCTATTGTAGGTGCCTTGTTTTCCAAAATGGTTGTCCCTCTTATGTATTTATCAGGAAGTGAACTCGATGGAATCGAGGCAGCACGGAAGCTTACGCGCTTAAATATTCAGCACATTATCGTTCAGCATGTATCTGAAGACGATGAAGACACTGACGGTGTCATTCCAGATCAGGTCTCTTTAGCCTATGAATTACATCAAGAGCCTGAATGCGACAATAGGATATTTTTAGAGTCGAATGAAATTGAACATGGCGAGCCTCATCCTAGTCACATAAAAGAGCAGTTAGACCAGAGAATTCAGCAGTTTTTAGCAACAGTTTAGTATGCAGTGAACCACGCGCGCTGGCGGAAAGTTCCTGATTTCGATTTCAGAGGGGGTGTGGAGATGTTCTTCAAAGAATCTTATTTTTTCTGCTGTCAGTTCATATTTAGCAGTATTATTAGTTGACCAGGAAACGGCGTCTCTTAATGTTGATGTCCCCACATACTCGCCAAAATCTACGTAGCAGCTTGGCTTGGCAAGCTCTTTAAATGCCTGAAAGATATCTTGAAGTACTTCTACTGAGGGGAGGCTGTTTAAAGGAATTGTCGATACAATTACATCAAATTTTCGGTTCTCTTGATTCCACGCTTGCGTATCCTGAAGGGCTGCGTTATGGACTTCAACAAGTCCTTGGTTGATCTGGGATTGAAATAGCTCTTTAAGTGTATCAGCGAGTTGTTTGTCATACTCAACAAGAACGAGTTTGTCTCCGTTTCCCAATCTATCCACAATATGTCTTGAGATGGCACCTGAACCTGCGCCGGCTTCCAGAATGAGGCGGGGTGGTGAATCCTTTGCTGTTTGCGGAATGTTCTTTAGAAGCTTTTTTGCAACAAATGGAGAAAAGGGGAGGAAGGTGCCTGATGCAGAAGGCTGTCTGAAAAAGCTCAAAATAAAGGTAGGGTTGAGATCTGTGACCCAGCCGGTATAGTCACTGACTGTGTGATTGATGTTGCTCTCAACATAGTCAATCCATTCGCAAACGGTATCTGAAATGAAAGACATAAACACCTCTCCTGTTAGAGTCCATCAGGAGAGCCTATGCGTCAAAGAAATTTTTGTCAATTCACATGGCTTTAATAATTTTTAATGATGGTTATTAGTTTATATAATGATTTTGTAAATTAGTAAAAAGTTAAACTGATCTTGTCCATAACTAATTAAAATGGAGGTGCTTATGATTTCCCAGCCTTACTTAACACATAGTTTAACACATACAAGCAGAATTGTTTCTGCAGTAGGTGCCAGAAGATATACCACAAAATTTAAAGGCATTCCTCATCAATTTTCAATTGAGGAAGCGGCAAAAATTTTTGCAGAACATGATGCAACAAGGATTTTTTCCCCAGATGAACTTTCAAAAGGGGACTATCCAATTAAAAAAGTATATCTTCCTATGCATAGCTGCGATGCTCTTGTTTCTAAAACAGACTATGTAGGTAAATATGGAATTCCTCATACAGAATTCGTTTCAACCGGTAAGAATGTAGTGGTCTATACCTATATGGTTTGGTACGATACGCAAGGTGCTTTAGGTGAAAAATCCTATTCAGATTTAAGGGCCTACGCAGGCTACGAGATGGATGCTGAGGATGTTGAAACAGCTTTTCAAGATTATGAAGTTATAGAGCAATTGGAGTCTTTAGAGATTCAAGAAGATGAGCTACTGATGTGTGAAAGCATGGCAAGTGAAGTATTTAAAAATTGCATTTATGGTCATGAGCGATCTCGCGCAGTAAATGACATTACTGAAAGACACGGCTCTTCCATTACAGATATTAAGAAACTTGAATCTTTATATAGTTCTAAGCTCATCTCCTACTATTTACCGGCGTATATAGAACAGCGGGAAGGCCAGCCAATACGGATTTTGCCAGCACTTAACCCTAATCGCGCAAAAGTCCAAGGTAAAAATCCTGTTTCTGCCTCTAAAGCAGCGGCTCTTGCTTTTGTGATCAGTGTTGCTATTTCGGTAGCTATGCCACAACTGGCCATTCCAGGAAGAGTTGCATGCGCGGTTTTTGGCCCCGCGGTGACCGCTTTTTATACAAAACGTAGGCTTGGCATGATTCAGCAATTTAAAGAGTCCAAAATACAAGAGAAGAAACAGGCGAACCTGGCCTTGATCGAACAAGAAAAGCCCTTGCAAATTGAAGCGCCTGTAATCAAGGTGACAAAATCTGTACTGAAGCATGCAAGAACATTAGGACTGTCTGAAGATCAGCCTTTGTCAGAAGAGGTGATCAACGCTGCCTATGAAGCATCTATGCGCTTGCGTCAAGCGACGAATAAAGAAATGGTCGCCCACACGCAAGATTCCATTCAGGCTCAAAAAGTGCTTCTTGAATATTTAAAGAGAACACGGGAGTAATTTAAAAAGGATGTGCGAGGCTGCCTCGCACATCCTTTTGAAGAGGTTTAGCAGCAGCCATCTTTTTTAAGCAGAGACGAGTTGTTCTTTTCGTCGTCGTAGGGCTTACGTACTTTCAATTCGCCACCATATGGATAAGGTATCTTATTCACCATTTGATAGCATCGATGATAGTTAGCGGGATACTTAGCATTAAATGAGTCGGTTCCAGTTTGAAGTGCTAATTGAGGCATGCCATTTCTCAAAATATCTAGATAGATTTCAGTAATGTTTCCCGTCGGATTCATTTTTACTGCATTAAAAACAATAGTTTCGTATGGGTTTGCTTCCTTAGCAGCATTTGAAATT
>CAZOAX010000053.1:0-4616 GCA_964577735.1 uncultured bacterium | reverse complement strand
AGCGGCAATTTCACCTGCGCTTTCGGTATCTGTATGTAATTTCTTGCTGTCATATGAATATGACTTTCCTTTGTCAATCCCAAATTTAATATGAATCCCGCAGGAATATATATGAGTAGGAACTTCCATCGATTATCCTTAATTTAAATAAGCATTTGCTTGCGATTAGCATGTGCTAACCACTAGTACAATATCAAATACGGAATATATGCCAAATATATTCTTGTTAAAAGGAATAACCTAGACTTCCAAGAAAACTATAAGTAGAAATATTTGTTTTAGATGCAATGTGAATGCAGTCGCTTGGAAATGCATGATCTTTTGCTTTAGCTTTATAGGTTCCGCTAAACCAGTTTTGATATTCAGCAGCAAAGCCTAAATTCCATCCGCATGACAGCGGGTAGCTTGCTGCAAGGTAGGCAAAGTTGCTTCCACCATTATTTGAATGCCCTTTTAGAGGGATTTCAGAGCGACTTTGTGTGAAGCACAAGTGCAGGAATTGATATTGGTAGCCTGCAGCAAAATTCCATAAGCCATATTGATACAATAGATTAAACCCAAGCAGCCCTCCTTGCCAGGAAGACTTGTAATGAGTGATTTTTTGCTCGCTGTATGTGTAGCCCAAAGCAAGGCTTAAATCGACACAGTTGTAATTAAATAAATAGCCGAGCGTGATCTGGTAGTCGCTGACTTCGGCACTTCTGGCTTTGCCTTTGCTCGTTGTGACTATGGGGAAGTCTCCGATAGGGTAGGAAGTGTTCTGTTGTTTGACCTGAGCGTCACCACCTTGCCAGCCCCAATCCGCAAATCCGGCTAGATAAAATTGATTGTATGACCACTGTCCATCGATTCCGATCAGCCCGATGTTGACATTTGAGATGCTATCTTTGCTTTTATCCAGCACTATGTCATCTGAAAGGTCATTATCAGGTAGAAAGAATGCAATATCCTGATGATAATCAAGGTTGCGGTAACCGCTGAAAATATCAATCTTGCTGCATGATTCAACCGACTCGAGGCTCATAGTGCCAAGGATGATCGCTGTGAGAAGGGAAGAAAATCGCAACATGGTTGTCCTCGTTTTTAAAGGAATATTTATAAAATATAAATTGACAAATGTCAATTTGTGATTATAAAGTGCTTCAAGAGGTGCTTCTTATGAAAACGCGAGTTTCTTTATTTTGTGTCATTTTGGCCATGTGCTTCACAGCTCTTGAGGCAAGAACGCTTGTGTTCACTTACACGACTCCTGGCGCCATATTTTTCTATAACAATCATCCTGTTCAATTTACCATTACAAGAGACTTTGAGCAAAAGGCGCAAAAGAGCGTGATCGGGCTTAATAACACGACATCGATTACGCTCAGCGATGATGGAGGAAGTGTATTCCGTCCTTATTTTATCAATGCGTACGTGCCACCTTTCCGTGGGCAACAGTTGCCGTTTCCTACTTTTCTTCAAGGGTCAGGGCCAGGTGTTGTTACTGTGAGCGTGGATGGGGGAGCTCCTGCGGGAGTCCTGATGGTGATCGATCCATTTGATGGCTTTGGAACAGGTCCTATGGCTGTCGGCTTTATTTTTTAACGGGGAGTTTTATGCGTTTTTATACATTTATTGCTTTCTTACTGAGCCCACTCTTTATTTTGAATGCGGCCCATCAGTACAGTGCAAATTTTATCTACACTAGTCCTGCAACACTCCCTCTCAGTACAGACATCAACGTTTATTTAGCGGTCTACAATCTTGCCGGTCAAGCCACTCTTACTCAATTTTATGTCGAAGCGCTTACGGGCCCGAGCCAAGTGGAAGCATTTGATCTTGTTTTACAAACAAATGATGTCGTTTACGCGATTATCTCCACCTCAAACTCAACATTTTCTTCCCTTTCACCTGATGATGTAGGTACACTTGCCGTACAAATCAATGGTCAATGCAGCTTTCCAGTCACCCTGCAAACCAACGACCCCTCATCTGTTGTTGGCTTTGTAGATCAAAGGACCATCTACCAAGCCGCCTTGTTGCTCATAGGCAAGTGACAAATTAAGAAATGATGCATTTGCAGTCATTAGTTTGTTTTTCTTTGGCTTGATCTGGCAGATCAATGACTTCACATGAACTGTCAGAAGAGCTTTCAGATGAGGAACTTTCCGAGGAGCTGTCAGATAAGGATTCTTCGCATTTAGGGGCCTTAATAAACCGAAAGTGTGGATCAGGTGGAATTTCTAAAACTTCAATTAGGTCTTTAACGGATAAATAATCGGGAATGAAATGGTGGAACTCTATTAGGTGAGGAATGATTCCCTCGACAATGATCCAGCGTTTGAGTCGTATATTTTCAATCCGAACTTGGGTGGACGAAAAATGACACGCAGAGTAACTATAGCTCCCAAGACGAGAGAATTTAGTTGAAAAAGGGCAAACTTGCATCCCTTGGCATTTTTCATTCAATTTTTGTTTGAATGCTTTCTCAAATTTATGGGGAAATTGAATATGCTCCTGAAGTTTTTTTCCAAGCGTTTCGTATGAAACTTTATAGGTATTAAGGATTTTACGATTCTCCTCGCAAACTTTTGATAAGCTGTTTCCGAGCTTAAGATAGCCAATTTCAGAAGTGATAGACCAGTATTCGTCGCATTTTTTTGGATAAAGACGGTTTTCTTTATACCATTTACGATCAGCAGGAGATAAATTTGATGCTTGCATATTACATTAATAGTTAAATGTTGGAAATTGTAACATGATTTGAATATAATGAAAGACGATTTTATTTATTAATGAAGTATTATGCCTGAATTGCCTGAAGTGGAAACAATTGTACGAGAGTTAAATGATTCTAATTCAGTAGGTCAAAAGATCCAGAATGCAGAAGTATTTTGGGATCGCACGATTGCAACACCTCCAGTTGATCAATTTTTGCAAACTATTCAAAATCAACAAATTCTTAAAATTACACGCCTTGGTAAGTACATTGTCTTTCATCTCTCAAGTGGCTATCTCCTTGTCCACTTGAGAATGACTGGAAAATTTCTTTTTACTTTACCCACACATCATGAACGTGTCAGGCTTTATTTAGAAGACGGACGGATTCTTTATTATGCCGATCAGCGCAAATTTGGCAGGTTTTCTTTAGTTAGCTCACTTCCCGATATCGGCATCGATCCTTTTTCAAAAGGTTACACGTTAAATGCTCTGAAAACTCTTTTGAATACTCACTTTCGGCAAATCAAGCCTTTTTTATTAGATCAAAAGCATATTTCTGGATTAGGTAATATTTATGTGGATGAAGCTTTGTGGGAAGCAAAAATAAACCCAGAAAGGCTTTCAAGCACTTTATCGGATATTGAAATACAAGCCTTATATGCAGCTATTCCTAAAGTGCTAAAAAAGGGAATTAAAAATCTCGGCACATCTCTTGGCGCTGCTCGTGCCAACTATTTTAGCGTCAGTGGCAGAAGAGGTGGCAATCAATATAAACTCAATGTTTTCCGTCGGGATGGAGAGCCTTGCCCAAGATGTGGCAAGACTATCATCAAGTTGAGGGTGGCCCAAAGGGGAACACATGTATGTCCCCACTGCCAATTCTAGAAATTAACCTCTAATGCTAAGTTAGCTGCCTGGTTAAAGTAGTTGTTGCCAAACTGTCCATCGTAACGAAAGGTCAATGCCATTGTCTCATCGCAATTGAGGTAGGTCGATCCAAGGGACACGACTCCTAGGTTGCGGCAGAAATCAAGCCCTTTCACAGTGAAAACGCAAGTAGAGTCAACGAAGCTTGTATTTAGATGCCGGCTATTAATGGGCGCATCGTTCATGTAGCTCAATTTGATCCGAGGGATTAGTGTACCGTTGCAGTAGTCATAATTTGTTGTCCAGATTACTCCAAGTTCGCTTTGGATCACTTGATCTTGGTGTCTGCTTACGTTTAGATTTAAGCTATCAGCTCCACTTTCAGTAAATCCTTGGCGTGATAAGTAAATATAATCGACGCGCGCAAAAGGGGTCACATCGAATCCTAAGTTATATCCAGCCTCAAATCCAACAAGTGCTTCCCAGCTATTATGAGAGGATCTTGCATGACGGTCGATACTTGCAAAATGCAAATGACGAGTAGCTTTGTAATGGCTATAGGCCCCAAGTGCAGTTACATTGAGATAGACGCAATCATCTGACCAGCTTCCATAAAGCCCGCCGTAATAGCTATTGATATGGGCGGTCCCAGCAGATCTTTTCCAATTCAAGTCCGTGTAGGTGTAGCTTGCAGCTGTTCCGAACTGGATATTATTGAAAGATCCTATATCCATTCCAAGTGTGATACCACCAGTTCCTGAGGTGTAACCAAATTGTTCACCATCTGAATTTTGTTGCTGCCAGGCACCGAGGATTTCTCCCCATAGATGTGGTGTGCATAAATTCAATTCAAGGTGCTGTAAATAGCTTGAGCGGACCATTAAGGCGTTTTCAATCTGACTCCATGCAAGTCCAGAAAATTGAGACGGCTGCATTTGATTGAAGCTGTTGTTGATCTCTTCAAGAGATAGTGTTAATAATGCTGCACTGATCGCTTCACGATCAGATCCTGGTGTGAAACCATCTGTAAGAAAGCATAAAGCGGCTGC
>CAZOAX010000052.1:0-10003 GCA_964577735.1 uncultured bacterium | reverse complement strand
ATATTTCTGTCAGGAATACCGTTTTAATAAACTCTCCATAGAATTTGAAGGACGATACCAAACAGCCAAACATTTGACTAAGCTATTTAATGATGCTAAATCGACCGGGGTCCGTTACATTTTAGTCCAACCTCAATACAGTGATAAAGCCGCACGTCTTATTGGCGAACAGATCGGAGCCAAACTCATTTCAGTCGATCCTTATTCTGAAAACTACGATTCTACTTTACGCCAGATTGCGACCCTGATAAAAGAAAACTCATGATACCGGCCATCCTTGCAGAGCATCTCTATTTTAAATACGACTCTAATGAAGTCTTGAAAGACGTTTGCTTTTCTGTTACTGAAGGGGAATTTTTAGGAATCATCGGTCCCAATGGAGGTGGCAAAACAACCCTTCTACAATTGTTGACCGGATTTTTATCGCCAACTAAAGGCTCTCTTAAAATCTTTGATGAAAAACCAAACTATCAGCAAAGAAATATGGCCTATGTCCCGCAGAACATGCGCTTTGACCGGCATTTTCCCATTTCCGTCATGGAGCTTGTCCTAAGCGGTCGCCTATCTAAACTACCTTGGTATGGGATATACCGTAAGGAAGACATAAAAATTGCAGAAGAGGCTCTTGAGCAGATCGGTTTAGCGCATTTAAAAAGTCGACCCTTCGGGGCCCTGTCCGGCGGACAACAACAAAGATGTTTAATCGCAAGGGCCCTTGCTTCTAAACCCAGAATTTTATTTCTGGATGAGCCGACGGCCAATGTTGACACCGATGCCGAGTATGAGATCATGGCCCTCCTGCAATCCTTGAAAGGAAAAATGACGCTGTTAATGGTGACGCACGATCTCCAAACAGCTATAAACCATGTAGACCGCGTGCTTTGCGTCCAGCAGACCGCCATTGACTACTCTCCAAAGGAAGTTTGCGAACACTACGCCCTTGGTCTTTACCATCCCCCACTCCTAACTCTTGGGAAAAATCATGGGTGAATTTTTCGATGCTCTTTATCAGAACCCCTTACTTCTGACTGCCATGCTGGCAGCCCTTGCAGCTTCTGTTGTCAGCGGTATTATTGGATCTTACGTCGTTGTTAAAAGAATCGTCTTTATCAGCGGAAGCATCTCTCATTCTGTTCTTAGCGGTATCGGCCTTTGCCTTTGGCTTGAAAGGGCAAAGGGAATCGCCTGGATATCTCCTCTCTACGGCGCTTTGATTAGTGGGATTTTATCTGCCATCATGATCGGATGGATCCATTTATATTACAAAGAACGGGAAGACACGGTCATCGCCTCATTATGGTCGATCGGGATGGCGATTGGCGTTTTATTCATTTCGCAAACACCCGGATTCAACGTCGAACTGACCAATTTTCTTGTGGGCAATATTTTATGGGTGACCCCGCAAGACCTTTATCTTCTTTTAGGGTTGGATGTTTTGATTATCCTGATCGCGCTATGTCTGCATAAGCGCTTTTTGGCCATCAGCTTTGATGAAAAACAGGCCCGCCTGCAAAACCAACCAGTCAAAGCTCTTTATCTTCTGCTACTTGTCCTGACGTCGATCACAATCGTACTCTTAATTCAGGTTGTGGGAATCATCCTTGTCATGACTATGCTTGCCATCCCGGCCGCTATCGCAAACTTATTCACCTCAAGCCTCTCTAAAATGATCCTGCTTGCGATCCTCATTAGCTGCAGCCTCTGCTTTTTTGGAATGGCGCTTGCTTTCCATCTGGACTGGCCACCCGGCGCAACGATCGCGCTTCTCTCAGGCACAGCTTATGTGATCAGCATGATCGGGACTTCAAGAGCCCGCACCTAACCCTCAAAAACGTTCCCGTTCCCTTACGCGTTCCCGTACCCGATTTTTAGGCAGGAATGCGCAAAGGGTCTTTTTGTGGGAGGTAATATTGAAAAATCGGGTACGGGAACGGGAACGGGAACGGTATATTTCGGGAAAGAGTTCGGAAAGAGAGGGATTCGAACCCTCGATACCCTTACGGGTATGCATCCTTAGCAGGGATGTGCTTTCGGCCACTCAGCCATCTTTCCAGGCGCAATGTTAAGTCATTCATCAATTTCTATGCAATGTTAATTCGCGCCTGCCTATGAAAATTCCATTGACTTCATTTGAATTAAAATTAAAATATTTTCTACATTATCAAGGAGTTTTATGGGAAAATATTTGACAGCACTCATGCTTTTATGCCAAACGGCCGCTTTTGCAGATTGGCTTCCTGGAGGCCAACCAATTCCAGAAGGAGCCAGTACAGCTGTAGATTACGATGTCTATACTGTTTATAACGAGGCAAATCAAACTGTGGTTGCAACTTGGGGGGATTACGATGCCGATGAAAACGTATTTCCCTTTTATGCTGTTTTTGATGGAACAACCTGGACGACCCCTGGAACTGCTATCCCTCCAGGAACTAGCGCAGGCGTCTACCACAACATCATCCCCGTTTATAATGCTGACACACAAACAGTTGTCGCTGTCTGGAGCGATTCTGACAGTTTTATCCCTTATTATGCAGTTTTTGACGGAACAACATGGACAACTCCAGGAACAGCTATTCCAGTAGGAGCAAGTGCAGGTATCTATACTGATATATTTGCAGCATATAACCCGAATGATCAAACCGTTGTGGCCGCTTGGGGAGATGCGAATACACAATTACCTTACTATGCGATTTTTGATGGAGCCACTTGGACAACACCTGGGACAGCAATCCCCCCGGGAACGAGCAACGGTGCCTTAAATAATGTCCATTTGATTTATAATGCTGTTAATCAAACAATCGTAGGAACTTGGGCGGACTCTGTTACAAATCAGCCTTACTATGCCGTATTTGATGGCACAACTTGGACAACGCCAGGAACACTAATTCCTCCTGGATTTAGCAATGGATCCGGATATGATGTTACATTGGTTTACAATCCTTCCAATCAAACAGTTATAGCTGCTTGGGGTGATTCTGTTAATGACCTGCCTTATTATTCTGTATTTGATGGAACAACCTGGACAACAACAGGATCCATTCCACAAGGATCAAGCACTGGAGTGTACCAGAACGTTTCGTTGACTTATGACGGCGCAAGCGGAACCGTCATGGCGGCGTGGTCAGATGCCACAAGCTTTCTCCCTTTTTACTCTATCTTTAATGGGACAAGCTGGACTCAAGCGGCTTCAGTACCGGTCACACCAAGCGCAGGGATCGACTATGATATCATCCTGACATTTATCCCAAGTACAGGTCAAATCATCGCCACATGGGGAAACTACCCGGGCGATACAGATCCTTACTTTAACCTGTTCGCAAGCCTTGCCCCTCCAGGAGCATTGATAGGAGACGGTTGCCGTCTGTCATTTGCTTCGCAAGCAGTCTGGATCAATCAGCTGTACTGGGCACCAAGCACATCTTCAGATGTGGTGGCCTACAACATCTATCGAGATGGCGTCCTTATTGCCTCAGTGAGTGCCGATACATTTCAATATAATGATCCGGTCAGAATAAGAGGCCCTGTTGTCTACGGAGTGACAGCCGTAAGCTCAAGCGGCACCGAAAGTGCGCCGATCACAGTGACACTCATCTCACGCGGAAGATAGAAAATCCAAAATAAACGTTCCCACTCGGGAACGTTTATTTTTCCTTTGCAATAAATGCGCATACAGAGTCCAATAGTTTGCATGAAGTGCCCATTTTGTCATCATCAAGAGTTAAAGGTTACAGACTCTCGCGAAGCGCCGGATACAAATGCGATCAAAAGACGCAGGGAATGCCTTGCTTGTGAAAAAAGATTCACAACTTTTGAGACGATCGAACTGACCATCCAGGTTCAGAAAAAAGATGGTAGATGGGAAGACTTTCAACAGCAAAAATTAATACAGGGCCTCGCTGCTGCATGCAGCCATACTTCTGTAAGCCACGAACAAGTGATTGGTGTCGCCACAGCTGTTACTGATGAATTGATGCAAATGCAAGGCAAAGAGATCACCACCGAAAAAATCGGGGAACTTGTAATGAAGCACTTGAAAGCATTAAACCCGATCGCTTATATTCGGTTTGCATGCGTATATAGGAGATTTAAAGAAATTAGCGAGTTGATCCACGCTATTAACGGCATCAAACCCACCTAAAGAATAGAAAAGTATAAGAAAAGGCTCCACGAACTCCGTGCTCAAATCAGCAGATCTTTTAAAGGGTCCGCACAAGAAGCAAAAAACCCTGACGAGTCTGCAGGTTCTCAGCATCAAGCAGATCAGGGTACTGATGACTTTGACAGAACCATTAATATGGAACTAACTGAGCGTGAATATGTCATCCTACGCCAAATCGATCGCGCTTTAGAAAAGATTGAAGAAAACACTTATGGGATCTGTGACATTTCAGGAGAAGAAATTCCCCAAGCAAGATTAGAGGCAGTTCCATACGCGAATATGACTGTTAAAGCTCAAGATAAATTGGAAAAAGGCTTGATTTAATGCCTTGGAAAGCACTTTTTTTGCTTTTCATACTGCTCCTTGACGTCTTTTCTAAATTTTGGATACAAGGGCACATTCCATTGCTTGGTTCAGCTTCTCCAATATATCCTTATGGGGGAATCGGAGTCTGGGAAAGCCTTTTTGGAACTGAATTTTCTTTGGTGCACGCCACAAATACGGGAGCTGCCTGGAGCCTTTTTTCAGACTATCCCTCCAGCTTGTTCTTTTTTCGCATTCTTTTAGTTATCGCTTTGATTATTTTTTATATGAAAGAGACGACAACCTACCTCAAATTCCCGATCGCCCTTATTCTTGTGGGCGCAATCGGCAATATCATTGACATTTTTCTTTATGGACATGTGATCGATATGTTCTACTTTGTATTATGGGGCTATAGTTATCCGGTCTTCAATGTTGCCGACAGCGCCATTTGCGTAGGAGTTTTTCTCTACCTGCTCCTTTCATGGAAATATGCCAATGATACCCCGAAAGCCGCTTAACGAAGTCCCCGGCTTTCAAGCAGCCAAGTGGTTAAAGCTTCCCCTCCTTCTTTCTTCAAGTGAAATGCAAGAACTCCTCACAGTCCTGCCCAAGTGGATTATTCCTTTAAGTGGTGTCGTAGAAGAAGGAAAAGAAATCCTCTCTCAAGAAGACTTCTTAAACCTATATGCAGACTATGTCAACCAGATCGATGCAGGGGTCAGACGACCCACGATCGATAAACGCCTGACATGTGCTTTTACAGATGATTTGAACAATCTCAGGGCCATCCCGGTCTCAGGTGGATTGCTGATCCGCACAATAAGACCGACACTACAGGTACAACCCTACTGGATCCATTATTCAGTGGCATCAAAAAAGTTTATCGATACCACCCATAGCCAGGAAAGCTTTGCATTTGGACTAAGCTTCTCCTCTCCGCAGCTTTTTCAGGATCCTGACACAAAAGATATCCAAAAATTTTCTGATCCTGCCTATAAAATTTTACAAAAATGGACACGCACCCACACCGTGCCCACCCCCTTTATTGTAGACGGCAAAGTGATCAACTTTCCGTCCAGAATCGGAAAAACAAGAGGAACGCCCGTATGCATTCCGCAGAATTAGTTAGTATCGGCACTGAACTCCTGAAAGGCACCACCCTTAATACTAACGTTGCATTTATCAGTTCAAAGTTAAGAGAAAACGGCTTTTCTGTTCAGCGCCAAACAGTCATTCCAGACGATAAAGATCTTATTGTTGAAACCATTGCTGAAAGCCTTGCTTGCGCCCCACTTGTCATTGCTACAGGTGGACTTGGGCCGACAGTAGACGATCTAACAAGAGAAGCAATCGCAGAACTCATGGACTGCCCACTTGAATATAGTGAAACGCTTGCAAATGAACTTTTAGCCCGTTTTGGCAAAATTGACTCAATCGAAAATCAGGCAACCGTTCCCTCTAAAGCCTTACTTCTTCCTAACACATCTGGAACAGCGGCAGGCCTTGTCTTTATTAAAGGTAGTTCGATACTGATCGTGCTTCCAGGCGTTCCCTTGGAAATGGAACTGATGATGGAAAAAGAAGTTATCCCTTATTTAAAGCGAGTTTTCCCCAATAATAGCCAAAACTCAAAAGAACAACTCTTTTTTTATAATTTATGGGAATCTACAGTAGATCCAGTTTTACGCGAGCTGACAGATAAATTCCCTAACCTCTCCTTAGGCATCTATCCTCATCATGGTCTATTAACAGTCTCGATTGAAGGAAACTTAAGAGAGGTCGAGATCGCTAAGCAGACCTTGCTTGGACATTTTGAAGACCTCCGTTATGAATCATCAGATGGGAAGATCGCTACTGCAATTCAGGAGCTTTTTATCCAAAATAAATGGACATTGAGCCTTGCCGAGTCCTGTACCGGCGGAGCTATTGCAGCCAGATTGACCAGCATTCCGGGGTCCTCTCAATATTTTCTAGGTTCTTGCGTGGTTTACAGCAATGAATTAAAAGAAAAAATTTTAAACATACCAAGTGCGCTCATTCAAGAACATGGCGCTGTATCCAAGGAGACCTCTTTTGCCTTGGCTGAATCTGTACAGCAAAAAACAGCCAGTTCTTTTGTTCTTTCTACTACAGGAATCGCAGGGCCATCCGGGGGCTCAGAAAACAAGCCTGTTGGAACTGTTTTTATTGCCCTGAAAAAGGAACACCAACTGCCTCTCTCTTTAACTTTGCATACAAAAGGAGGGCGATCAGCCATTATTGAAAGAACCGTCAACTTTTGTCTTGGGGAATTATACAAATTCGCCAAAAACAATTGACTTTTATATAGATTACTAATATTTTTATATAAAAGGAATTTATGGCACCATCGATTAATTCATGGGATTGGAGTCAACCCAATCAATCAGAGCTTTATTTTACTGAGGTCAAGCACAAGATATTCAATCTTGCCCTTAATAATGATAAAGCATGGAGAAATTATACTGGTCTTCCGCTTGGGATTGGCTATGGACTCTTATGCGCTTTATCCCAAATCAGCTTAGTTGGCGAACAGGTGATCAAGGGCCTTGGCAATATCGTGAGCAGAACAGATTTAGACCGGGGATGGGTTATGCTTAACCTTGCCTCTAAAAATGCTTTACATTTTTTTATTGGAATACCTATTGTTGCCTTACACGCCTTCATCCTCATTCCAATGGGCTCTTTTTTTAATCCTGATGCCACTCTATATGACTATACATTCGCATATACTCCCACTCCTCCCATTGAAATGTCTGAACCAGTCTCCTACAATGACTATGAAATAATGCATGAATTTGTCTTCTAATTCATAGCATGTTATTCTCTATCACATGAACATACTCTTTTACCTATCATTTCTTCTAGCTCTTCCTGTTTTTAGTTTTCAAAATGACCCATTAGCTGAATTATCCTTACTAATCTCTTCCACAGAAGACTTAGTTGTCCGGCAAAAAACATTGCGCTGCAAAATGGACGAATATCTCCTCCTGCATGACGCCTATTTACTGGATATGGACAACCGAGAACTTTTAATAAAAACTGCACGTGTGGCAAAAATCGTTCTTGAAACGATCAGAAATGAAAAAATGACCTCTTTATTCGACTCATCATTCATTAGCGAACTGACTCTTTTTGCAAAAATGGCAACTAATCCAAGCATCCCCAAAATCCAATGAAACCTATCCCCTATATTGACCGAACGACAAAGAAAATCTGCCTTGAAAAAGTGTATGGAGGAAAAGCCGTTGCCTTCCTTTACGGAGGCTCCTGGCTTGGAAATTTACTAAAGTCCCTGTTTTCAAAAAATGCGTTCATGTCCTCGTTCATGGGGTATTTTCATAAGCAGCCTTCATCAAAAAAGCGCATTGCACCTTTTATCGCTGAATATGATGTGGATGCAGAAGAGTTCCTCCTTTCACCTGAAGACTTTAAGAGTTTTAACGACTTTTTTATCCGGCAATTGAAGCCTGAAGCCCGTCCCATCGATTCAAGTGACGCGATTATCCCGGCCGATGCCAGATATTGGTTTTATGACCAAGTCGAAAAAAATTCTGATTTTTTAATCAAGGGGGAGCGCCTCAACAGACAAGATCTTTTAGGGGACACAGAAAAGGCAAAATTATTTGAAAATGGCAGTGTCGCTATCGCAAGGCTGTGCCCCTCTGATTACCACCGTTTTCACTTTCCTTTCGATTGCATCCCAAGTGCGCCTCACCTCATCAACGGTCCGCTATTCTCAGTCAACCCTATGGCTATTAAACAAAATGTCGCCCATCTGACTCAGAATAAAAGGAAGGTCACCTATCTTGAATCGGAGCTATTTGGTCAGGTTGCCTATATAGAAATCGGCGCAACAAGTGTTGGCACCATTCAAGAGACGTTCATACCCAATGTAAAGGCTTTAAAAGGGCAGGAAAAAGGGTATTTTGAATTTGGCGGCTCAGCACTTATTATTTTATTTCAGCCAAATAGCATCTCTTTTTCACAAGACCTACTTGATGCTACCAAACAAGGATATGAAATCCGCTGCCTAATGGGTCAAAAAATGGGCTTGTCAAGATTATCCAAAGAAAAGTAACTTATTTCTAACCCTTCACAGGAGGAATTATGGAATCATCTAACCCGGTACTTCAAAACGACACTTTCAAGCGTCCTCAAGGCGTCCTGCAAGCAGGTGAGCTCATGACGGTTCAAGGGACTGTGATGAAAACAGCCATTCTTCTTATGCTTGTCATCTTGGGATCCGCCTGGACCTGGAATTTATTTTTGAAATCAGGCAGCAATCCTGCAGCTGTTAACGGCTGGCTTATTGGCGGTGCTATCAGTGGATTTGTATTGGCCCTCATCACAACGTTTAAACCTACATTTGCACCTATTACAGCTCCCATTTATGCAGCTGCGCAAGGTCTTTTCATCGGAAGCATCTCAGCTGTGATGGAACAAACATTCCCTGGCATCGTCATTCAAGCTGCGACCCTGACATTCGGAACGCTTGCTGCTATGCTACTGCTTTATGAAACAAAAATCATCCAAGTCACAGACCGATTCAGAATGATCGTCGCCTCTGCAACAGGAGGAATCTTAATCGCTTACCTGATCACTTGGGGCCTTAGCTTCTTCAACATTCAAGTGCCTTTTATTTATGGCAATGGAATGGCCGGAATTGTGTTCAGCTTATTTGTGATTGCAATTGCTGCATTAAACTTTGTGCTCGATTTTGACCTGATCCAAAAAGGCGCAAGACAAGGCGCACCTAAATACATGGAATGGTACGGCGCTTTCGCTCTAATGGTCACCTTGATCTGGCTCTATGTTGAATTCTTAAGACTTCTTTCTAAACTTCGTAGTCGCTAAACTTCTAAGCCGGGGAAATCCCTCCCCGGCTCATCTTTCGGAGACACCTCATGTTTGTACAACCCTCAAGGCTTAGCCACACCTCATTTCCCATCCTGAAAGGCACTCGTTCTTTAAGTAGAATTGAATGCATCCAACAAAAAATATTTGAATTAACCACAAATCAGCCCCTATTGAAAGAACTAGTGACCGTGCATCACCTATTTTTTTATAAAAAAGGCTTTCCTCATCATGCTTTAATCAATAGTTCCGCTCATTCTTCCGCCGCATTCATCCAAAGAAACTTATTTGATCAAAAATATTTCAGAAGCATTCCCGATTTAGAAACTTTTGAAAAAGAACTTTTAAATGATGAAGAAGGCACCTTTACTTTAGCTCTTCCGGGTTACATCGTTTCAGAAGGTGGGTTCACAATTCCTTTTAAAGGAGAGACTCTTACGATTTTGAAAAGAATTGAAAACGATGAAAAAACATACCTTGTTGCTTCCTCCCTCAGTAGATTCTGGGAAAACGAACTACAGATTTATTCGCAAGATAGATTCATGCAACATATTCTAACTTCGCTACATAATCTTCAACATAGTAATCAAACCTGGGATTTTCAGGCCTGTGTTGCCCACTATAAACTGACTCGAATCAATATACTCGCGATCATAAATAGTA
>CAZOAX010000051.1:0-10126 GCA_964577735.1 uncultured bacterium | reverse complement strand
TTACTAAAATAGAAGGGTGTAAATTTTTGGTTCCATCAATTCCAGTAATAAAATGAAGAGCTGGAAAGGGCTTCTTGCAGTTCATTAAAATAGTAATCATTGGAATGCGTTTTAGCAAATGCGATCCCCCGGCCCATGGTTTGAATGAGTGCTCTTGCAAGGGATGTGACGTCGTTTTGATATGGTTTTAAAAGGGTATTGAGCTGCTGTGCTGTATAGGCTTGGCTTGTCAAATGGGTGTGAAAATGTCGTTCAAGCACTTTCCATACTTGATCGGCTGTCAGGTCTTCTGGGTTCTTGCTCATCCGATAAGCAGTTGCATTTTCAGAAAGCGCGCGGTAACAGAAGGAGTGGATCGTCGAGATATTGGCAAGGTCAAATTCGATCAGGGCTTTTTTGATCTTTTGCAAGTCTTCCGGTGATGTTAAGATGCCGGCCATTTTTTGCAGATTCAGCAAAATTCTGCTTTTAAGCTCCTTAGCTGCTGCTTTTGTAAAAGTCACAACCAGGATGTCTTTGATGGATAGAGGTCCTTTTCCATCTTGCGGATCATCTAAAATGGCCCTTGTGACGATATTTTCAATGGAGAAAGTCTTGCCTGTGCCGGCTGATGCTTCCAGCAAGAAAGGTTGATGCACATCAAGTTCAGGGGCAAACACATCAAAGTTCTTCATTGTAATAGGGCTCCAAATTGCAACGTGGTCTCTTCTTTCCAATCCTGGATGATTTTATCACAATTGATCGCTTCTACCTCCGGAAAAACCCATTTCAGATGAGGGTCTTCTTTCTTTCGAAAGGGGTCTTGAACAGAAAGCTTGATCGATTGATGCAGCGCTTTTGAATTGCCGGATAAGATGGAGCTAATCCAGGATGGGCTATGGGGAAGCGGTTGATGAAAGGATCGGAGGAAATGATCGAGAAATAATTGCCACGAGACAGATTTGGCAGGTAATTTCTTGTTTTTCTTGATGAAAAGAATCTGCTTTTCTATTCCTAGCGGCAATTCCTGTAATAACAGGATTTCCGGAACCATCTGAATAAACGTTTCATTTTTGGGTTCTCGTAGGGATAACAACCCTCTTTTGGAAACATAGGGAAGTATGCCGGTAATCGAAATATTCTTACCTCTATAAGGCACTATAACTGCAGGTGCCTTATAACTTTGCAAAGAAGTTTGAGTGAACTCAGTGCATCCGTAGCAAAATTCCACTTCAAAGATATCTGTTAAATCGATTTCATTTGCTTTAAGATTAGTTAAACGATCTTCAAGATCTGTTTTTAAACGATCTTTTGCCGGTTGTTTGAAGGGGCTGCAAGGAAAGCAGTCTTTTGCATCCGCGATTTCTATAACTTGTTCAACAGGATATTTCAAAGCCCATTTTAACCACTCGGAATCCCATAGCTTTTCTTCAGAAAATTCTTCCATATGTGGATGGGTGCTATCTTCTTGTTGTAAATAGATCCCGTGGACTTGATTGAGATGGTGCTTGATTGGATTGTAGGTGAAGTTTTTTAATTGGCTAAGTGTCAGGTGTTTTGGCAAGCGTTCAATGTCGAGGAAATCAGCTTGGATAGGAGGGCCCATTTCAAAAGAGACAGCTTCTTTTGATCTTCTATAAGAGAGCAGTGATTTATATCCTGCAGCTGAGCTTGAAGGATGATTTGAATCTGGAACAAAGTAGCTTGAGTCAAAGGGGATTTCGGGATGATCATATTTTAAAATAGTAGAAGGGTAGTGATCTCCGACCCTGAAGTTTAAATCCAAATAGTGAAGAATTTCCTGGATAAGACAGGAAGGTATTTTTTCTTCTGAGTTGACATAGCTTAAGATCCATTTTTTCCTTGCTGAAAGAAGGCTTTCTAAAAATAAATACCGGTCGTAATCAGTCGGACTTGGGATATAGGTTGTTGATTCTGCATGGGCGAGAGGGCTTTTTCGCTCAATTCTCGGGAATGATTCACTGTTCATTCCAAGGACAGCGACGATTGCAGCAGGTATGGCCCGCATCGGTAGAAGCGGGCAAAATTTGACGGATTGAAGATTTTTAGCGCGATGAACAGATGGAGTTTCTTCTGCAAGGGCTTTGAGATGGAAAATCAGACTTTTTACATCTAAACTTTCTTTGCCAGGCAATTTGCGAATGATCCGCTTAAGTTCTTCTCTTGGCTCTTCATCTGCATAGAGATTAAAGTATTTATCGATGAGCGCATTTAATAACTCCTTCCATTCTTCAATGGGCTTGGATGCGCAATCAAGCGTAAGATCATTTTGAAGATCGTGGAAGAGGTCTAGGAATGAGCTTAATTGATTGCTTTGAGTAAAGCTTAAGGCGTTAGTGGCGCCGGGCTTTTTTACGTAGATCAAACTCTTGAGAAGATTGTCAATCCCTCCTTTCCAGGATCCTTTTTGCGAGGATTCCATTAGAGGTTTTTTACAAATGACCTCACGATGAGTCAAGTCAAGTCCCCAATGAATGCCTGAATTGATCAAAGTTGATTTGATTTGAATCAGATCTTCAAAGCTTAAGCTGGTTTGAAAATGAGGACTTTCCAGGATTGCAAAGAGCGATTCAATGTCCCATCGACTATCTGCCAAATTGAGAAATTCAAAGAACAGACGAATAAAGGATGATTCACCAAGAGAATTGCGTTCCAGGATCTCAAATGGAAGTTGGCTTTCGGGTCTGCTAAAAACCGTCTTGATGAAGGGGATATAACTTTCAATATCAGGTGCCATCACAATGATTTCACCAGGATGGATAGTTTTAGATGCGCAAGCTTTTAAAAGCGTTTCATAAAGCGCTTCAATTTCCCTGAAACGGGAAGGGGCTCCATGGATTTCAATTGAGCGATCATTCAGTTCTAAGTTTAAGGGGGTATCCCGGAAATTCAAAAGAGTGAGATCGGCTTGAATGGCTTCCAGTAAGGATAAAGATTCAGACGAAAAGCCTGTAATCCCATCAAGCTCAATATCATCTGGGTAAGAGTCTGCAATTCCGTAAACTTCGCAAGTGATGGATAAACTGTCTTCCATTTTTTCGCGCCACTTGCGTCCGAGTCTTCCGTTGTTGCCAATGATGGGGTTGCTTTCTTCAAGATACGCTTGCAATTCCTGGATTTGAGAAAATTTAAATCCTTGCTTTTGGAGCTTGGAGGTTAAAAAATATTGTTCTTTTTTACTTTTTTGGTCGATCCAGAGCATGCGGCTGGGAGAAAGCACCCAGTAGTGGACGGGAATATGGGTATTTAGATTTTCAAAAAAAGACTGCTTGGCATCGGAAAGATAGCTAAAGCCAAACAGATGAACCTGTGTCGGAAGAGACTCTGTGATCGTTAAATTTTTTAAATAAGCGTAGAGCGGTTGATAAGAGGTGTTGGAGTAGAGCCGATTCCATAGTTCTATTTGCCAGGCATCCCCTTTCCAGTTTTTGATCTCGTTTTCGTTGTATTCTCCATAAATTAAAAAAACATCTGCGATTTCGCTAGAAATCTTGGCCCTTTTTGGGGAAGGAGTGTTTGTAAAAGGGTGGTCCTTCATCGTTTGAAGTTCAGCTTCAATCCGGATGGCAAGATCGGTTTTATTTAAAAGAAATTGGGTATTAGACGTGGATAATTTACGGATGGCGTCATTTAAAAGGACTACTTCATAGCCAAATGCAATTTTTTGCTTTATGGCCGCCTGTCCCATGAACCAATTTTTCATGGCCGCACTTGGAACTATAATAAGGACTTTATCTAGAGGATTTGTCCTTTTTTCATAGAGGAAGGGGGAAAGGGTATCATATAAAAACTCTAAGCGATTGCTAAGTGTAAAGACTAAAGGATCCATAAAAAAGGTTGTCTCGAATTGACTAGTGCGAGATAATTCATAAAAAGCATCAGTATGCCCAAATTTGAATTAAAAGCGATATAAAATGAAATCAATTTTGACCGGTACAATCTCAGCGTTCTTTGTCCGGAAACTATCCTCGTTCACCTATTTGAATACCACGCAGTTTCTTGTTGCATTGATTGATAATATTTATAAGTTTTTAATTGTTTATTTTCTAATTTCTGTTCAAGGGATTGACCAAACGCATCAGATTATGGCGCTCACTGGAGCGACCTTTGTTCTTCCTTTTCTTTTATTCTCGGCGACATCGGGAACTTTAGCTGATAGATTCAGTAAAAGAAACGTGATTATTTTTGCTAAATCGTTTGAATTTATTGTCATGTGCGTGGGTCTTGCTTGCTTTTATTCTCAAAGTGTTGCCGGATGCTATATCATTTTATTTCTACTTGCGACAACAAGCGCCATTTTCGGTCCTTCCAAATACGGAATTTTGCCGGAGCTAGTCGGATCTGACAATATTTCAAAAGCCAATGGTTTGATGACTTCTTTTACATTTTTGGCCATCATTCTTGGAACATTTTTAGCTTCCTTCATCCTTGAGTACACTGGCCGTAACTTTATTTTGGCGGCTTTCAGCTGTATTGGGATTTCTTTTATTGGCCTGGTGACCAGTTTTTGCATCGAATATACCCCGCCCTCAGGAAGCCATAAAGAATTTAAGTTGTTCTTCTTAAAAGAAATTTTCGATTCGTTGCAGATTGCCTGGCGTGATTCCTTCCTGCTGATGGCCGTTCTTGGTTCCTCATTTTTTATGTTCCTTGGTGCTTTTGTTCAATTGAATATTATTCCCTTTGCCATCGAATCACTTCACTTGACAGACATTCAAGGCGGCTACCTATTCTTGCTCACAGCGATTGGGATTGGCGCAGGCTCACTGACGGCCGGAAAGATCTCGGGCAAGATTGTTGAACTCGGCCTCGTCCCAGTTGCAGCCTTCCTAATTGCAATCTGCTGCTACATGATCGACCTGTTTTCGGATCATTTTTATGTGGTGACAACACTCCTTGTTCTTCTTGGTTTTTTTGGAGGAATGTACCAGATTCCACTCGACTCTTTTATTCAGGTCACAGCTCCTAATAAATCAAGAGGCCGTATCATCGCTGCCACCAATTTCTTGAGTTTTGCAGGCGTACTGGCAGCATCTGTGCTGGTATTTTTGACGACAGCAGTGCTCGGATTTCATGCAGATAAGGGATTTACCATTATGGGGTCTTTTACACTTGGGATTGCTGCCATTTTAACGTTTCAATACTTTGACTACATGACCAGGTTTATTGCGATGGTCCTTTCAAAGCTCCATTTTCAATCGACTGTTATTGGCAAAGAATATCTTCCGGAAGTTCCCGCTCTTTATGTGTGCTACCATCAGGCCTGGAATGAAACGCTCATTCTCCTTGGCTCGCAAAGAAGAAGGATCCGCTTTTTCATTGAAGATGAAAAAGATCATACAAAATGGCTGAAAAGACTTTATTTATTGCTACGTGTCGTGATGGTGCCGGCGCCTGAAACTCTTCAAAATGATGCCCTATGCCTCAGCGCCATTCGAAAAACCCTGGATAATGGCATTTCAGTCTGTATCTTCGTTAATAATCCGGACATCCAGTCCCAAATTGAAAAACTTAAAACGTCCTATTCCTTTAAAGAGCTCCTAAGCGGAACGGAGTACCCCATGATCCCTGTGATTATCGAAAAAGGGGAAAAGAACAAAAAACCACGCTTTTTTAAAAGGTTGCTTAACCGTTTCCGCGTCCCCGCCGAAATTACCTTCGGTACAGATGCTAATTCTCTGGATAAGTGTCTTCCTGAAACTTAATTTAACCTTAATATAATTTTAGTACAATTGTGCAAAAAATTTTAATTAAGGTGCGCAATGTCAAGTCCCTCCATTAATTTATCCGCCAGTCATTCTATTCCTAGTGTTCCTGTTTTGCCTGGTGCAAAGAAGAAAACGACGGGGCAAAAAATACTGAAAGGGCTTGGGGTGTTTGCCGATGCGGTCCACCGTACGGGGATTGTATTAACTGGTATTCTTCCTTTTTCTTCACGAGGAATCGTTTTGAATTTGGCCTTTGCGCCGCTATTAATCCCTATTCGACTGATCCAAGCCGCATGCTCAAAGGACAAGTTCACAGATAAGATGAACGAATACATGGACCGGGATTGGAACGGGGGCATTCAGGATTTTTATATCGACTTAGAATCTCCTAAAAATGATGACTTACGCAAGCAGGTGGTGGAAGAGAATTTCCGCTATGTCGCCTATATGTACAAAGGATTTCATGTACAAAGAGGAAGTGAAAAAGGGGTTGTGTTGTCCTCTGACTATGAGCACTTGCGATGTAGTGATGAATTGAAGCAGCAATTGAATGCAATTGAAGACAAATTAAAAAACAAACTGGGCTTTAAAGTAGATGAGTGCGGGAACTACTACCACACAGAAACCGGTAATACATTTAACCTTATCTATGACAGAGAAAGAAATGAAATTATCGTCTGTTTTATGGGGATAGGCAATCACACCCATTTTAGCATATCAGGCAAGGATCAAGAGAGGGTTGGTAGTGCTGCCGGCTGCGCTATTGCAGTTGATTGGATGGGTGGCATTCCTGCTTCGACTAAGCAGGCCATTAAAATCGGACGAATTTTGAAAAAGGCCACAAAGAGGACAGAGTTAACTCCTGTTCTAGTGGGCCACTCGCATGGTGGCGGAATGGCGCAAGCCGGAGCTGTTGCTAACGGGATTAAAGGAATTGCATTTAACTCAAGGCCAATGGGTGCTGGAGTCAGACGTTACATTGGACAGGCTCGCATCGCCAAAAATGCAAAATATGTGACGACATTCAGCGGCAGAGGAGACTGGTTAAGCGGTAATCGCTTGATCAACACACTTGCCATTCTTTTCGAAAGAATAACAGGAATCCCAGTTCCAAGATCAGTCGGAATCGGATACCATTTACCGGATATGCCGGATTGCAATGCAAATGTAAATCATGTTTGCATTCATGATGCATTTAGTATATTAAAAGATATGCCCTAACTCAAGGTGTATGCGTATGCCACATAAACATCAAACGCAGCTACTTAGTTCATGGCTAAAAGAGATCTCTGCTGCATTGCACACCCATCTTGAACTTGACAGCCATGGCATTTGTACATTTAAATTGGAAGATCATGTGATTGCAATCGAAGCTTCCCATGATTACCCCGTTGTCAACATTTATAGTCCCCTTATGTCTTTGCCAAAAGATCAAGCTCATGCCAGCGGTTTACAGATAAGAGCTCTAGAGCTCAATGCCTTTCAAGTTTTTACCCGAGGCGGAGCTATTGCAACCCCTCCCGGTGGTGGTTTTTTGATCTATTGCATATCGCTTCCAGTAGAACATATGGATGCGGAAAAGTTCAGTGAAGCCCTTGGTGCTTTCTACGAAACACTTCCTCAATTAAAACAGATGCTACTAAATCCTGATGAGCAGTTCCCTGTTAAAAAATCCGGCCCGCTCTTCCATGGCCTCAAAATTTAACATCCGGTTCATGAATAGTTTTGTTAATTCCCGTTAAGGGCTGCTCTCCGTCTCTCCGCCTCTGCGTTTTTTTTTATCCTCTTTCCATACAAGCTTAAGGGGAAAGGAAAAACGCAGAGGCGGAGAGGCGGAGAGAGGAAAGGGCCCTCAAGCTGCTGAGTGCAGCTTGAGGGGTATAAAGAATGAATTAGAAGGCGTAGATAGCTTCTAATTCCACTTTGGAGTACACGTGAGATCCGCCAATGTGTTTATTAACAGCGGTTGATCTTTCGATAATCGAATCGATGGTGATGTTGTCTGTCAAAGCGTAGAGCCCTTCCAGTTTCCATCCCTTGTAGTTCGTGTTATCGATGTAGACACGATTTTTCTCAGTTAGTGTATAGTCAAAAACGTTACCATTACAGATGCCGGCAGCATCTTGTCCAGGTACTGCTAGAGCCTGAACATATTGATACTGAAGTTCAATCGCCCAGTCGTTCTCCTTACGTACTTCTCCAATCGCAACACCTGCGTACCATGCCAGGTTCGCGCGGTATTTCTTAGAAGTTTCAGTTATGTCTACTTGGGTTGGACTTACTCTGGTGTAATATGTTTTTCTTACGTCAAATTTCTTCCACTTGTGGTTCATTAAGAATGCGGCAAATACTTTGGCTTTACGGCCGAGATGGCACGGGTCAAGATTATAGTAAATGGTCCACTGGGAAACTGCATAGTCAAATGCTTTGCCTTTATGCAATTTTATATACTTGTAATCATTGAGAGGGTTAGGACAGTCAACTGCAATGCATCGGTTTCTTACTTGTCCACACCAGTCGATAAAGGAGTATTTCAAGTCAATTCCTGAATCTAAGATGTTCAATGCACCGACTTCTCCTACGTAGGCAAAGTGGTTGACCCGTTCATCGACAACAAATCCGCCGAGTTTGGCATAAAGCTCTTTTGCAAAATCAGGCTTACCGCTCCACTTGAGGAGGATACCGTCAAAACGGCTAAGAAACTGTACGCGGGAATCAAATACGTTGTACATATTTCCACGACGACCAAGTTCAATATCAAAGCTACCTCTGCAATCATCTTTAAAGAAGTTGTAGCCCATGAATGCCTTACGGAGGCAGAGCTCTTCGCATTTGCCGCTTCCGAACCAGCCATTAGGATCTATACCACAACCTCTATCTTGGCTATCTACCCCGGCAGAGTTATCATATTGAAGATGCGCAACTGCCCAGCTGCGATCCATCAAGTAGTCAAATTTAAGGTTGAATTCGCAGTCGAAGTCATTGCGTGAAACAGGAAGATTGCGGTCCGGGTGTTTTCTTTGATGTCCTCTTAAACGATAACCTCTAAGATCTTCATTCAGGTGGCGATATTCGAAGCGGACGTCTCCACTGATTGTCACAGTTGTGGCTTCTTTATCTTCTAAATTCGTTTCGCGTTTGCTGTTCAGGTATTTACGTAGAGCTTCAAAGTCGCGTTCGTTAAGTTCCTGGTCAAAGCGTGATCCGTCCTGAACATCAGGGTCGCCGCTAACAGCGTGGAGATTTGTACCTGTGATAAACAAACATGCAGCGAGCATGTATGCAACCGGTGCAAATAATTTTTTGGGGTTCATAAGGTCTCCTGGTATGACTCTGTAATACTTAAAAAAATTAAGCGTCGTTATAGGTGTAAATGTGATTTGTTAAATAAACTTCACCGAAGATATTATATAGCAATTTCCTAAAAGTCAAGAAGATGTGACTGAGGGATACTCGAGGGGTAATTCTGAGTTTTATTAGTTTGTTTTTTAAAAGCGACCAGTCGTTCGCCTGTGATTAAAAAAATCATGTAGACGATGCCGCTTGTGAGGGAAATGAGAAAGGGGTTGGTGAAACCGGAGAAAAGCCAAAGGCCATAAAGAAGGAGATAGCCGATTTTTTCGCGCGTAATGGGGAATATTAGAAATTTTGAGGCGATAATCCCAAGGGGAATTAAAAGAAAGAGCAGTCCCAGGATACCAAATTGCATCAGGAATGCGATCCACTGCACTTCATAGGCATGGGGGAGTTCATGGTCGCGGATGCATTCAGTGGTGTAGCCACCAAGACCGTTTCCAATAAAAGGGCTTTGATCGCAGGCGCGCATCATAGCATCGATCTGATCTGTCCGGGTGTTATCTGAGGCAGTATTATCTGTGCTGAAAAATCTTTTTTCGACTACTTGTGCTACTTTTTCAGGACCGATGGCTGCGATTCCAGCCAGGCATAGCAAGCCCGCAATAAACCAGAGCTTGAATTGTTTAAAATAGGGCAGCGTGCAAATGTGAAAGACGATGCTGAGGAAAAAGGCAAAGATCAAAAAACGGGAGAAGCTTAAAAAAACAGAGGCACCTGCGCTTATCGCATAGATCCATTTAAAGCGGTTGGATAGTTTTAAACCAAGTGACTCTGATTGCAGAACAAAATACATCAAAAAGGGCGTCACGATATCGACAGATGTCTGGATCCTTCCAACATCTCCAATGATATGCATGCTCATAAAACGAAGGCCGGTCTTATGCATCACGGTCCAGACATTGATGAGCCCGAGTACATGCATCACCATTAAAGAGGTCTTGATGATGTTGTAGGCACAGTTAGTGAAAATGATGGTACGCATGATCTTTTGATACGGAATGAGATTTTCCCGGACAAAATACCAGCCGGCAAATGCTGGAAACAGGGTCGTTAAAAACACT
>CAZOAX010000050.1:7827-10195 GCA_964577735.1 uncultured bacterium | reverse complement strand
ACGCTTTGCAAACTCCATCCCTTCTTGAATTTTTTCCAAGCTGAGATCAGCTTTTGAAGTTGTGTGAAAGCCATTAGCACCATATTTTGCTTCATAACTATAAGCCTGCCCATTATTTAAGACCTCCCCAGGAGGCAAAACGGTCACATGCGGACCACCAAAAACAGCAAACTCGATCTCTCTTCCTTTTATTTCCTTTTCAATCAATACATGGTAATCGTAGCTGAAGGAAAGATCTATCGCATGGATCATTTGCTCTTCTGTATGCACCTTGCTCACCCCGACAGAAGAACCTAGATGCACCGGCTTAACATAAAAAGGGAACTCAAATCTTTTCAAGATAGTCTGGATTTTGTCTTTATTCCATTCATGAAAGGAAAAATCCATATAAGGAGCAACTTTAAGCCCTACAGATTCCACCATCTTTTTTGTGACCGCCTTATCCATGCATATAGCCGATGATTGATGGCTACATCCTACATAAGGCAGGTGCAAGGTTTCCAAAAACCCTTGCATTGTTCCATCTTCACCATTAGGCCCATGAAGGACAGGAAAGACTATATTGCACTTATTCAATTCCATGAAAATTTCTGCAGTGATGCCTTCACAATCTATCGACTCGACATCTTTTGTGATGGCCCATGATCCTTGTTTAGAAATAAAAAACAGTGAAACATCAAAAATAGAGCGATCCAAACCATTCAAGACATTCTTTGCTGATTTCAAGGAAATTTCATGCTCAGTTGATCTACCGCCAAAAAGAATACCAATCTTGAGCTTCTTCAATGGATCTGTTTTCATTTTTGCAACAAGAGCTTCACCTGTTTGCCAAATATCGCCAGCCCCCATCGTGACTACAACATCCAATGGGCGCAAACGATTGTAAACATCTTCCAGCAAGTTTTCTGAAGAAATATATTCAGCTGCAACAGTTTTGATCCCACTCAAAATCGCTTTGGTGTGTATTCCGGGGATTGGGCATTCTGATGCTGGATAGATGTCTGTTAAGAGCACAACATCTGCTGCATCAAAACAAGTATAGAATTGGTCAAGACAATCCCTTGTGCGTGAATAGCGATGCGGTTGAAACAAAAGCACAAGACGTCTGTTCGGCATCGCATTTTTAATCGCCTGTAAAGTAGCCCTGATCTCCGTCGGATGATGACCGTAATCATCAAAAACCTGAACGCCACAGGCCTCCCCTTTTAGCTCAGCACGTCTTTTGACTCCTTTAAACCCTTTCAGACCCTTGCGGATAGCAGTCTCATCCAATCCAAGTTTTAAAGCCATTCCAAATACGGCAAGCGCATTTAATGCGTTATGATAACCACTTAAAGCTGCTTCAATATTTGGATAAAAATGCCCTTCAAATTCCACATCAAATAGGATCTTCCATCCTATCTGCCTGAAATTTGATCCCTTTAATTGGCAATCAGGTGAAAATCCATAACTTATCCCATTAATATTTAAATCCTTAAGGAACGTATTCTCTCCGCAATAAAATAAATGCTCTTTGGACTCGACTAAACTACTGAATTGTTTAAAAGAAGCGAGCAGATTCTCTTCTGTTTTGTAATGGTCCATGTGATCAAGGCCAATATTTGTTATAATGGCTCCAAATCCATGGTAACGCAAAAATGAACCATCACTCTCATCAGCCTCTGCAACAAAATAGGAACCCTTTCCTTTTTTGGCATTCAGGTTTGATTCTTTTAACAGTCCCCCAAGTGCATATGAGGGGTCTTCTCCTGCCTGGATTAAAACTGAAGCAAGTAACGATGACGTTGTCGTCTTACCGTGAGTTCCGGTAACAAGCAACGGCTTTGAACTTTGCATGAGAAGATTTAATAGTTCAGAGCGATGCATGACAGATAATTTTGAATCTTTTGCATGTTTTAATTCAGGATTGGAAGCTGCGATTCCACTGGAATATACAATACGGGCGTCCTCAGGCACATTACAGGCATCATGACCAATCGCAATTGAAATGCCGCACCCGCGTAAATCCTTTACTGTTTGGCCTTCTGAAGCATCACTTCCGCTGACTTTAAGTTCTGACTCATGCAAAATCCGGGCAAGGCCACTCATTCCAATTCCGCCAATTCCAATCAAATGATACTTTTTCATTATCTCCTGCCTTTGTGAATCCACTCCATAATATGATGGGAAAGATCAAATTGCACATCGTTTATTTTGCAATCAAAGAAGTCTGCCCGCATTTTCTCTTTATTCTGCAGGATTTGGAGCAAGGTCTCTAAAAAGACCTTCTGCTGAAGATCCTTTTCACTGAGTTTAATGCATAAACCTGCATTGACAAGGTCTTGTGCATTAAAATCCTGATGGTAATCTAATCAAGATCTATGAACGT
>CAZOAX010000050.1:0-7817 GCA_964577735.1 uncultured bacterium | reverse complement strand
TCAGCAAGAGCGGATGCGCCGGCCCTTGTAACAGCCATGTCGACTGCTGCCCATGCAAGATCAATACGGGACTCAAACGATTTGACATAGGCCCTTATTCCGCATGTGTCATACATCTCAGACAAAGCTTTTTCATCTTCAACAGATCCAGTAAAATGAATGAGCTGCACTTCAGGCAACCGGGATATTATGGAAGGCGAGAATAACGAATTGATCCTTCTGGCACCTTGAGATCCTCCAAATATCAAAATAATGGGAATATTGGCATTTAAATTAAAATAGCTGCACGCTTCTTGTCTGGATACAATTCCATTTTTAAAATTTCCTCTTAAAGGCATTTTGCAAAGATCAACAGAACCTGCCAGTCTATTTTTTGCTTCAGAAAAGGAGACCCACGTTTTCTTTGCCAAAGGGGAAAACAGCCGGTTCACTCTACCCGGGATGCTATTGGCCTCATGAAGCAATATGGGTGTTCTTAAAATGGCAGCTGCAGCTAGCGTAGGAAGCGTGTAGTAACTACCAAATCCGATCACAACTTCCGGTCGGTAGTCTCTCAAAATACTGATGGACTCAAAGACCCCTTTGCAATTTACGCCCATTCCCGTGATCAAACGACTGCTACAGCACACGTCTTTAAAGGCAAACTGCTCTGAAGGAAAATAGGGATTTTTGGACAGCCTGCCAGCAGTAAAAAGAATGGAGCAATCATGCCTTGTCTTAAGTTCATTTGCCAAAGCCAGTGCAGGAAAAATATGTCCTCCAGTCCCCCCGGCAGATATTAAGATACGACAGCTCATCTAAACAGCCTTTTTTAAATGCTGAGGTTTTGCAATGCTAAGTAAAAGGCCAAGGCCTGCCATATTCGCCATTAAAGATGTTCCTCCTTGGCTGAACAAAGGCAAGTTCAAGCCAGTGCTTGGGATTAACCCTGAGACCACGCCCATATTTAAAAACGCCTGAAATACAATTAAGAAAATAATGGCGCCTCCAAAATATAACCCTTCCTGGTTATGTGCCTCAAAAGCAATGGTAAGCCCTGCCACAGCAAGGGTCAAATACAACGCAATCAAGCCAATCATCCCTAAAAACCCCAGTTCTTCGGCATAGATAGCTGCAATATAATCATTTTGCGCCTCAGGAAGATAACTTAGCTTTTGCAAGCTATTACCAGGCCCTTTCCCAAAAAACTGACCAGATCCTACCGCTATTTTGGCTTGATAAGGCTGATGTCCCCGCCCTTTTAAATCCAATTCCGGATGAAGGTACACATTGATCCTTCCAGTAAAATAAGGAAGCTGAGAGGCAAAGGCACCGCCAACAATCACGCAAACACCCAAAGGAATTGCCCAATATTTAAAAGGAACTCCCATCAATAAAAACACAGCCAGTAATACAAGTCCGATCACAAAGGCAGTTCCATTGTTCGGTTCGATCAGGACAAGGAAGATCGGCACAGCAACAATTCCCACAAGTTTTAAAAAGTCCTTGAGCACGACAGAGTCTTTAATCTTCATGTAATGATAAATAAAGAAAGCCGGCACTAAATATTTGACAAACTCAGACGGTTGGAAAGAAAGACCGGCTATATTCAACCATCTTTTTGAACCATTGACCTCCTTTCCAAGGCCTGGAATCAATACTAGAAGTAGAAACAGAGTAAAAATGCCTAAAATAAGAGAGCTATTCGAGATAATTTTCATATAACCAATCTTCCACAAGGTGACACCCAGTGCAAGACCGGCAATGGCATAAAAAATCTGCTTAAAAAGGGCTTGATGCGTACTTTTATCTCTCGCGTGATCCAAAATCTCAGCAGATGTCGTACTGAATATCATCAGTAAACCAAGTGAAAAAATAATCAGTGCTGATAAAAATACGATGAAAGGGGCGATTGATGTTTTTACATGTTTCATCGCACCCGGATTTTTTCACCCACTTTCAGGTTTTTTGCACGTTCTTCATCCAGATTGTTTAAGAGGAGAAGATCATCAAATTTAACATCATGAAGTTTAGCTATTTTCCAGGGGTTGTCCCCTGGTTTGATGACGTAGTAAACAGGCGCATCATTCATACTGACAGGATTACTTGGAACATTTTTTACTTCTTTTGGAGCTGGAGGGGCTTTTACTGTACCTACAGGCACTTTCAGCACCTGACCAATTTTCAACTTGTCACTCGAAAGGTTACTTGCCTTCCTGATAGCATCAACAGTGGTTCGATTGGCCCGCGCAATCTTCTCAAGGGCATCTCCACTCTTCACAACCACATCGACCGTCGCCTGAATAGATGCCGGCTCTTCTCGAACCTCCTCAACAATCTGTGGAGACGATTTAACGACAACAGGAGTACTCTCAATAATCTCTGGAAGGTATTCTTTAAGGACCATATCTACTTCATCCGGGCTCGACGTTTGCACTGCAATAGGTTCATACGACTTCACGGGCTTCTCTACATAAGCAACTTGCGTATTTACTTCTTCTTTATTTCCCTCAGAATCTGTTTTCAATGCCGTTACAAACAAAACAGCTAAAAGACCTGCATTTATAAGAACTGAAATTATTATGATATCCTTTCGCGACATGACGCCAAGCTCCCCGGTTTTAGTAGGAAAAACACAGAATAAATAAACTCGATTCAAAAATCTACTGGATTTATTTATTTCCTTATTAAACTTGCCCTTGCCCTTGCCCTTACCCTTGCCCGCACCTGTTTTTGATTTAGTTATTTTAATGCTGCGATGATTTTTTGAAAGGAGAGGCCACGATCGACATAGTCTTTGAACATGTCAAAACTGGAGCAGCCAGGTGAAAGAAGCACATTTTCGCCTTCTTTAGCATTTTGATAAGCAGCCGTTACTGCCGCATCTAATGTTGGATACAACTCGACTTCAATTACATTGCCAAGCTCATCACAGATTTTTTGAGCAGCTTGACCAATTACGTATATTTTTTTAACTGGGCCAAATGCAGGAATCCATGATGTGTAGGAAGCACCTTTATCTACTCCACCGGCAATTAGATGTACCGGCCCATCCATTGTTTCAACAGCTCTTATCACAGCATCAATGTTGGTGCCTTTGCTGTCATCAAAGAATTTAACTCCATGAAGCTCTTTTATAAACTCGATCCGATGATGAGGCTTCGTAAAGGTTCTATAGGCAGAACTTATCTTTTCAGGATCTGCTCCCATCGAATAGGCAAGAGCAAAAGCGGCTAGAAAATTTTCAAGGTCATGATTGCGAAGATCATCTGGAAGAGGTGCCAGATACTTTCCTTGGCAGAAAATCCTCTTCAAATCGGCCGACATCTTTCCAACGATGACTCGTACATCTTTTCCATATTCGGCATGCGTTTTTGAATCCACAAAAAATCGCATCGGATCTTTGGTAATTTCAAGAAGTTTCCATTTAGCTTCTGCATATTTTTCCATGGTATGATAACGATCTAAATGATCTGGTGTAATATTCAGTAAAGCGCTTGCCTCTAATATAGGCCCGTGCAGATCTTCCAATTGATAAGAGCTCAATTCGGCCACTACGATCTCATCTGGATCAAGCGTATCGATTGCAGAAGTTAGCGGCACGCCCACATTCCCAAGTGCACGTGCTTTTTTGCCGCATGCATTCAAAAGATGAGTTGTAAGAAGGGTGACTGTTGTTTTACCGTTGGTACCAGAGATGCCAATGACAGGGTTCTTAATATGATCAAACGCAAGTTGCGCTTCACTGATCATTTTTATGCCCTTGGCTCTCAATTGACAAATAGCAGGATGGGTCGGAGGAATCCCCGGAGAACAAACAGCATAATCAAAAATGATTCCATCAGGAATCTCTTTGAAAACTTTTACTTCAGGAGAATCTATAACTTTATCATCTACGGCAATAACGCTGGCACCGCGTGAGATCAACATTTGAGCTGCGGACTTTCCGCTTAGGCCGTAGCCTATGATAAGTATATTTTTCACTGAAACTTAAGCGAAACGATTCCAATAATCGCAAGAAGTAAGGCTACAATCCAAAAACGGATGACCACTTTCGATTCAGTCCAACCTCTATATTCAAAATGATGATGAAGAGGTGCACAAAGGAACACTCTTTTTTTATTTCTATACCGATAACTGACGACTTGGATGATAACAGAAAGTGCCTCCATCACAAAAACACCACCTATAATGCCAAGAAAAACAGCTCTTCCAAGCAAAATCGCTGAAACACCGATCACACCTCCTAATGAAAGTGAACCGACATCTCCCATAAAAACTTGAGCCGGATAGCCATTGTACCATAAGAATCCGAGCGCTGCTCCGACAAAGGCGGCAAGATAAACAGCGACCTCGCCACTTCCCTCAATATAAGGAGTATGCAAGTAACGTGCGATGTCGAGATTGTTAGACACAAACGCCACAACAGCAAGTGCTGATGCGACCGTAATGAGGCATCCTGCAGCAAGACCGTCAAGTCCATCTGTCAAATTAACGGCATTTGAAGACCCGACAATAACAAATAATATGAAAAGAAAAGCCGCAACTAGTCCTGCCCCGCTTAAAATGATAAGCGGATTTCTAAAGAATGGCACATAAACCCTACCAGCAAACTCTTGCAAGGATATGGGCACCATGGAAGGGTTTTCCACTTTTACTATAGGAGGTGCAATACCTGTCATCTCCATGACCTGTTGCTGTAATGAAGGAACAAGAAAATAAAGTGCGACCACACTTGCGATCAGCGCTTGAAAAAATAGCTTTTTTCTAGCTGATAGCCCTTTTGTGTTCTTGTATTTCAGCTTCAGATAGTCGTCAGTTCCACCTAATAATCCAAGAGATAGTGTCGTAAACAACAAAAGATAGGTTTGAATCGAGCTGAGGTCCATCCAAAAAATTAAGGAAAGCACCATGCCGGCAATAATTAATATACCTCCCATGGTGGGGGTATCTTGTTTTTTTTGATGCAGCTCGCCAAGGTGCGGGCACTCATCTTTCCGGATAGTCTGACCTATTTTCAACTCATACAATTTTCTAATAAAGAACGGGCCGACAAAAATGCAAAATATAAGAGAGGTCATAGCAGCAAGCATCATACGCGTGGAAGTAAATCCAAATCCCGAAGGCACTGGCCATCCAGATGCATCTAACAAATCTATAAACCAAAAAATCATAGTGTGAATTTATCCATAATCGTCCACATTTTTGTGCTATTTGAACCTTTGAGCAAAACCACATCCCCCGGTTCTACAAGCCCCCTCAAATACTCTGCTACTTTTTCATGATCGTTCAAATGGGCAACAGGACGGCTATGTGCATTCCAGACCTCTGCCATTGGAGCACATTTACATCCATAACAGATCAAATGATCGACATGCTTAAGGGCCTCTATCCCGACATTGCGGTGGCAGTCCTCTGAAAAAGTTCCAAGCTCTGCCATTTCCCCAATGATCGCAATACGTTTTTTCCCTTTCTCAGGTAAAGGTAAAGCTATTAAAGCAGCCTTTACTGAATCTGGAGCCGCATTATAAGAATCATTAATAAAGAAAACACCATTTTTTTTTATTTTTTCCATCCGCATTTCTGGAAGGGTCAATTTTTGCAATTGCTTTTGAACCTCTTCTATCTCAACAGGCAAAGAAAATGCAATAGTTAATGCAGCAAGCAAATTATGACGTAAATGAAGCTCATTAAATTTCATCTCTGCAAACCTTAAAAAATCACTATCCGGCCCAAATGCTTTCTTCTCACAAGTCCCATAATTTTTTAAATTCCCAGACTCGGAAGGATAAATCCCTAAATTTGTCCTGATGTGACTGAAAATTTCAGCTTTCGCCTGTTCTATCCCTTCTAACGAGGAAAAATTTTCGGCATGAACAAGTGCAATTTTTGTTATCAAAGCGATATCAGGAGGGCAGATGGATACAAGTTTTTCAATTTGTCCCGCATGCGTCATTCCCATCTCCAAAACGGCGACTTCCTGACCATCAAATCCATTTAAAATAGCAAGCGGAAGGCCGACTTGGGAATTGTAATTGCCGGGAGTCTTAAAGATGTTGAATGTGCTTTCAAGTAGCGTACAAACGAATTCTTTTGTTGTCGTTTTTCCAAGTGAACCAGTAATGGCGATCACATATTTCGGTCTATTTTGCTGAAAAACTTTCCGCGCAAGGTCCTGCAACGTTTCCATCACATCTTCAACATAGATCGTTGTTCCAAAAACAGGCCCTGTATAGCCTTTGGAAACTAGTGCAGCTACGGCTCCTTTTTTGAACACTTCTTCTACAAAATCTTCTCCGTTGACATGGCGCCCCGGCAGCGCGCAATAAAGATCCCCTTTCAAAACTTTACGGCTATCAATACAAAATCTAAAGATCTGCTCATTAGAATTTAAATTTTGCTCTAAACATTCACCTAATTTTTTTAAAGAATCGACCTTCATGATGTTCAATTTACCCTTTTTCAGGAGTGAATTTCAGAAAAATACTATATAGTAGATGCAAATTTGCATTTAAGAGCTCAATCATGTATGATAGTCTCCATGAATACAACAAAAAAAGAATCCATTTCCGGTATCGGGATATTTCTTATCGCATACCAAGTCCTATTTGTTGCATCGCTTCCACTCTATTTTTACTATGGCGATGTGTACTTATCAACAGCCGTTATTGCCTTTATCTTATACTTCATCACAGGGCTTTTCGGCGTAACCGGCGGATACCACAGGCTTTATTCGCATCGCTGCTACAAGGTACCACCTTTTGTAGACGCTATCATGGTCTTCTTTGGAACCTTGTCAACTCAAGGAAGCATCATACGCTGGTCATACGATCACAGATTACACCATGCTTATGTGGACACCGATAAAGACCCTTACTCAATCAATAAAGGGTTCTGGCACGCCCACTTCTTATGGCTACTTGGAAAACCCCGCCCTATCGAGCGAAAAGTAGTCTCAGACCTATATGACAATAAGTTAATTGCATGGCAGCATGAACATTATCTCAAACTTGTAATCGGTCTAAACGCCCTTGTATTTCTGTTTTTCGGCTGGCTCCTAAATGATTACGTCGGGTCATTTGTTCTCATCCTCTGGGGAAGAATGTTCCTCCTCCATCACTCAACCTGGTTCATCAACTCCCTTGCTCACACATGGGGTGATAAACCGTTCAGTCAGGAACAATCCGCCGTCAACAACTACATCATCTGCTTCCTCACCTTTGGTGAAGGCTACCACAACTACCATCACACGTTTGCCAATGACTATCGTAACGGAATCAAATGGTATCATTTCGACCCATCAAAATGGCTGATCTGGACCCTTTCGAAGCTAAAAGGCGCCTCTCACCTAAAAGAAGTGGATGCAGAACTGATCAAAAAGCGCATGGTCATCGAACATAAACGTCTTCTATCCGAACGCCTCAGCACCCTTTGGGATGAAAAGTGCATCGAACTGGAAGCCAAAGTGGACGAGATCTCAGGCAAGATCATCGAAAAGCTAAACAAGCTGAACGAACTCAAGCCCCAGTTACCGAACTGCGACACCATCCGCGAAGAATTTACAGCCGTCCAGAAAAGCATGCAAGCCGACTGGCAAGCCTGGAAACAGCTCTCGAAACACATCATGCGCATGAAACCCCTCAAAGGATGAATTAATATTTCCACCGATTTAACGGTGGAAATATTGGTCTTTTCTGACTTAGCAGAGCATGTCCGTCTATCGACGGGCATTAATGCGTGCTCGGCCCTTCGGAAGGTTACTTATCATGCTATTACCCCTAAGTTAATATAGAAATTCAACACAGAGGCACAGAGACGCTGAGGCACAGAGAAAGGGT
>CAZOAX010000049.1:0-10256 GCA_964577735.1 uncultured bacterium | reverse complement strand
CAAGGTTGCGCTTATAAGCTTCGCAGCTAGATTTAAGCGGACACTTCTCACAAACAGCACTCTTTTTACAAACGACCGCACCAAGCTCAATCCATCCCTCAGCTATTTCCCAAGGTTCTTCTTCCGGAAGAATCGATGCAGCAAGCGCTCTCAAATCTTTTTGCGTCTTCAGCTTGGAAACATCTCCATCCAGAGCAAAATAACGGCTTAAAACACGCATCACATTGCCATCGACAGCCGGTGACTTCAACTTGAATGCAAAACTTTGAATGGCCCCAACAGTATAAGGGCCCACACCCGGAATCTTAGCAAGTAATGTCTCATCACTTGGCATTTTGCCTTGCCATTCCTGGCAAATAAACTCAGCCGCTTTCTTCAAGTTCTTGGCACGTGAATAATATCCAAGCCCTTCCCAAAGCTTCAAAACTTCAGCCTCCGACCCTGCCGCCAAAGCCTCAAAACTCGGGAACCGCTCCATCCACCTTAAAAAGTAAGGAACAACCACCGACACTTGGGTTTGCTGCAGCATGATCTCAGAAACCAATACAGAATAAGGGGTCGCGTTCTCCCTCCAGGGTAAATCCCGCTTCTGACTTAAAAACCACTTCCTCAAAGCTTCATTATCAAAATTCAGCATCTCTGCCCCTTAATAGTTCAGAAGATTTTGAACCTTTGGCTAAAGAGAATCAAGCACAATCATCAACTAAAAATTCAATACTGTATGAGATGATGCCACTTTAGAGAAAATAACAGGATAATAGGATAGTCAGGATCTATGCACAATCCTGACTATCCTATTATCCTGTTATTTTTGTTATCAAACGTAAAGTGACCCAAAGTGAATTAAATTAAGGGTCGGTGGGAAGGAAGTTAAGGAGTTGGTGGGCGCGGGTATCCCAGGTGTGCCCTTTCAGCACTTTTTGTTGCCCTTTATGGGCCATTTCCTGGAGTTTATTGGGGTGATCTAGCAGATCGGCAATGGTAGAGTAGACTTGTTTGGGATCGCCTGAGGGGTAAGTTAGAAGCTCATCTTTGGTAAAATGGGCCTTGTTCCAGGGAGTTTCGTTGGTCAGGACGGCAGCGCCGAGGCCAAGACCGTAGAAGATTCTTTCATGGGCGCCAGTCTTGAACATGGGAGAGCTGTTGAGGACTATTTTAGAGTTTTTCATGATCATGATCGCCGACTGGAAATTGACCGCTGGAGATATTCTATAATCGCCATTTGAAAGATCTAAAACATCTCCCCATGTGCGCTTTGAAAGACAATTCCCATAGATTTGAACCGGCAACCCTTTTAAGGCCGTTAAGAGATTAATCCGATCTTTTGCCCTGACGTAGGCATCTAAAGAGAGGACTAGCTGGGTAATTTTATCTTGAGATAGGGTTTTGAAAAAATCCGAATGCTCCTTCATAACGTATTCAAAAGCCGCTTGATAGGTGATATTGGAATCAGCCAGGGTATCTTGAGCTGCTTGCATCAAACTTTTATAAATTTTCTCGGGCAACTGCTGTTTCCAAAGCGCCTCCAATTCCATGGGATCCATTAAGGAGCCTAAAAATACAATAGGCACTGCCCTTTCAGTTTCCGGCGACTCCGCTAAACTGGCCTCAAATGCATGAGGTAAAAAATGAGCGGATTTGGCTCCGGCACCTTTTAAGATATCTGCTGAAATTTGGTCGGGAGCAATCATGTGGTTAAAAGGACTTCTTGCAAAATCCAGAGCATAATGGGCTGAGTCGACAATCCAGGCAATGTGGGGAATCTCAAGTTCATCGCACAAAAATCGTCCATCCCCTATGGCCTGCAAGCCGTTGAATGCAAATGTATAGTCCGGCGGACTTGAGTAAATGGCTTTAAAAAATGCAGCTCTATCCATCTTTTCCAGATCAAGGAGAGGTGTGCTGACATGCATTCTTTGTAAAGCATTCATCAATCCCTCTCGAAAATGATGAAGTACGTCATATTGCGTGGTTTGATTTTTGAAAAAGGATATTCTCAAGAAAATTCACCTAGTGCATGTTGAGCCAGTTTTTCCTCGAACCGAGCGTTTTACCACGCCGTTCTTTTGAAACTTGCGATTTTGCTTTTTCTTCTTTGGATTTACTTAAGTGTTCTTTTGAGAGCCCTGTGATCTGCATTTCAACTTGCTCTTTGCCCTGCTTAAAGCGCAACAATTGCCCCGGTGTAAAATTATCGGGATTTTCACAGTACTTGGTCAGTTCTTTTGGATCTACACCAGCTTTCTGATAGGCTTCCTCAAGCTGCTTCTCAATCTTAGTGTGCATTTCCTGCATCGTCTTCAAATCGGCCATGACATCAGATGAAGTTTGAGGACGAGCGGTCTCTTGCCTGTTTTTTTCAGGCTTCTTCTCTCTTCCTCCACTCAAGTCAAATAGGTTGTTTGCCATAAATTAGGTTCTCATCTTAATTTTATCATACTTAGGAGTAAAAATACAGTGAGTTTAAAAAATTAACTGGAACCCGCGCCCCCCCTCTATTTGAAATCACTTTGGGAATAAATGGTCTGGAAGTTATATTATATCCAATCTGTTTACATTTAATTATTTCCGAGGGGAGTCAATGGGATATTTGAAAGAATTTCAAACACAAATTACCAATAGAGACTTTGCCAAATTTCTCAAGCTATGGGAAGAATATTGCACGTGTGATGAAGCGGACACCGATGAGATCAAAACACTGTTGAGCACTCTTAAGTCATCTGATTTTGCCAAATCTTTTGGTCCCTACGTCGGACTGCTGATCCCTCTTTGGCAAACCATTCAAAAAGATGAAGAATCCTACCAAATCTTAAGTCTGATCCTGGATCTTCAAACAACAAACTCTCCGCAGCTGGCAGATCACGCACTGGAAGCTTTAAGAAAGCAGCACAGCTCAAAGATCTCGTTTCAAGATAGGGAAATACAGGAAGCTTTAAGACTTGTGGGCCTGCGATCCAAAGATCAATTTCAGTCAGCCCTATCCAACTTTGATCTATTGATCCACTTGAAAAAGGGAAATTTCGTATTCCATGCCAGCGGCTTTGGCGTCGGTGAGATCATGGATGCCTCTTCTTTAAGAGAACTTGTCTCTGTGGAATTTGAAAACACTTCAGGTATTAAGCAGATCACATTTACCAATGCTTTTAAATCTCTTATCCCATTGTCTTCAGCACACTTTTTAGCTAAACGATTTTCCAATCCCGATGCTTTTGAAAAGGAAGCTAAAGAAAACCCTCTAGGTGTCCTTAAGTTACTTTTAAAAGATCTTGGACCGAAAACTGCAGCTGAGCTAAAGGATGAGCTGTCAGAACTTGTTATTCCAGAAGCAGATTGGCAAAAATGGTGGCAAAATGCACGCGCCAAACTAAAGAAGGATACGGAGATCGAATCCCCATCCAACGCTAAAGACCCGTTTATCTTAAGAAAAGAGGCCGTGAGCCATGAAGAGCAATTTCTTGAATCGATCAAGAAAAAATCAAGCTTTTCTGAATTCTTAACCGCAAGCTATAACTTTATTCGCGATTATAGCTCAAAGCTTAAAAATAACGATTTGAAAAATGAGATCGTCTCTCGCATTGAATCTTTCTTAAAATCCAATAGCCTCAATCCTGCTGAAAGGCTGCAGGCCTATTTCTGTTTAGATTCTCTTCATGGTGTTAAACATGAAGCTGAAATCTCAAAGATTTTAAAAGAGAGCGACGCGCTTGATTCTCTGCTCGAGCATATAGACATCATTGTTTATAAGAAACTTGCTATTACAGCGATCAAGGCCCATCTTGAAAATTGGCCTTCTATCTACTTAAGACTGCTCCAGACCTGTAATCAAGGAATGCTCAGAGATTACCTCATTAAAGAACTTGTTCAGGGAAATAATGCGCATATCCTGCAAAAAGGATTCCAGGACTTACTTGAAAGCCCGTGGGAAAATGCCGAATTATTTGTTTGGTACTATCATAAACTTATGAATGAGGCCGATGAGGGTCTTCCTTTCCAAAACAGAGAAGGGAAAGACGCATATTCTCAAGGACTTTTAGTTTTATTGAACCGGATTGAAAATGATCCAGGTCAAAAAGAACTAGTCAAAAAGATCTACATGATGACCACAGCTAAAAGATACAGCCTTATCAGACAGATCTTCCAGGACAGCTCCCTTGAATTTGCAAAAGAATTCCTTCTTTTGGCAACTAAATGCCACACAATCACAGATCATGATCTTATGATCTGGCGCTCCCTCGTTGAAGTTGTGCACCCCTCGCTTGGCTCAAGCGGTGGGAAGAAAGTCGGTGTTGACACAACCATTTGGACGACAGAGGCCACTCTTCTTCGTGAACAGGAACGACTCAAAAAAATTGCAACGACAAACGTCATTGAAAATGCTAAGGAAATTGAGGCGGCAAGAGCACTTGGGGATTTAAGAGAAAACTCCGAATATAAATCAGCCCTTGAAAAAAGAGCCCTCATTCAAAGAGAGATCAAAAAACTTTCAGCTGAGATCTCCAATGCAAGAGTCCTAACTCCAGCCGATATTCAAAGTGAAGAAGCAGGGATCGGATCTGTTATCCACGCAAGTGATACCACTGGTACACAGGTGAAATTCACGATCATGGGGCCTTGGGAAGCAGATCCTGACAACCATATCCTCTCTTCTCATTCAAAAGTGGGTATGAGTTTGATCGGTCTTCATGTAGAAGATACCTTTAAATTTAAAGAAGTTGAGTATAAGATCCAGAAATTAGGATCAATTTTCGACGAGGAATGATGGAGCTTGTGCTCGCAACGGAAAACTTGCATAAGATACGCGAGTTTAGAGAGATGTTCAAGGGTGTGAAAGGAATCGATCTTCTTTCACTCTCTCAATTTCCAGATTATACTCCACCTGAAGAGACGGGCGTAACTTTTGCTGAAAATGCAGAATTAAAGGCACTCCATGCGGCCCAATCTCTAAACCGCCTTGTACTTGCCGACGATTCAGGCCTGGTTGTGCCAGGGTTAAGAGGTGAACCGGGTGTTTATTCACGCAGATACGCCGGCGGCAATGCAACCGATTCAGAAAATAGAAGAAAACTTTTATCTGAAACCAAACATTTAGAGGGTGAATCAAGGGCTGCCTATTTTGAATGCGCTCTTGCAGTTGCCGGTCCAGACGGAATTAAGAAATCCATCTCAGCTAAAGTGGAAGGACTATTATTGACAGAAGAAAAAGGAAAAAATGGCTTTGGTTATGATCCCATCTTCCAAAAATACGATTCTCATCTAACTTTTGCAGAACTGGATGAAGTGACAAAAAATAGAATATCCCATAGACATAAAGCGCTTCAAAAAATTCTGCCAGTACTTGAAGCGCTAGCCAGGTGACCCACTATCTCATCGATGGATACAACTGGCTTTTTCGCACACTGCATTCCAAGCAAGAGGAAACCCTGCAGATCGAACGGGAAAAGATCATCCGAGAACTTTCTCTAAAACTGACGACAGCGCATATGACTGCAACGTTGGTATTTGACTCCCATTATAATCCAGGTCCTGCTGAAAGATTGATGGCAAGAGGCATTCCCATCTATTTCACCGATGCCGGACAGACGGCTGATGAATACATTCTTGATTTCATGCGTTACACATCCCGTCCCCAAGATTATACGATTGTAACATCCGACAACCGCTTGGCCTGGGCTGTTAGACAGAAAAAAGGCCACTCCATTAGCATTCCAGAATTTAGAAAAATGTTAGACCGGATCTGCCTCAAGAAAAAAAATCCAAAACCACATAACGAAAGGAAGCTCTCCATACAAATCAAGCCTGTAAAAACGCTGCAAGATCATTATGAAGATGTTTTCAACAAAGGTCTTGAGGAAATCGATCCTAGTTTAGTTTCACCTAAAACCTTGCCTCAAAAACCAATCGAAAGAAAATTGGACCTCGAGCTGCTGAGCGATTATGAACGATGGAAAAGGATTTTTGAATCTAAAGAACTGAATAGCGAAGAACTTTAATTTTGTATAAGATCAGGAACTGGAGCGTAACGGACTCGAACCGTTCACCTCAACAATGCCATTGTTGCGCTCTACCAGATGAGCTAACGCCCCTGAAAACATATGTAATTATAACGATCTATAGAGATTTACAGCAAGTAGAGACATGATCCCTCTTTTTAAATCACTGACAAGAGCTCCTGATGACCCCATACTGGGTCTTCCAAAATTGTTTAATGAGGATCCAAGGGTTGAAAAAGTCAATTTAGGGATTGGAAGCTACATGACTGAAGCTGGAACATCCTACTTGTTCAAATGCGTCGATACTGTAGAAAAAAAATTTGCACTTCACAATAAGCCAAAAGACTATCTTCCCATAGATGGAGACCCTCTTTTTTTAAAAGAGACTATTTTTTTAAATCTTCAGCAACAAACTGATCCTGAAGAAGTATTTGCCGTTCAAACCATCGGTGGAACAGGGGCTTTGAGTCTCGCTGCTGAATTCCTGGCCAAGTATTTATCAAAAACAATTGCCATCTCAGATCCTTCTTGGGCAAACCACGCACCTCTTTTTCGTAAGGCTGGATTTGATGTTCAATTTTACCCCTATTACGATAAAGAAAAACATAAGATCCGTTTTGATGAAATTAAGGAATGTTTATCAAATTTACCTTCCTCAAGCGTTGTCCTCCTGCAATCAGCCTGTCATAATCCCACCGGAGCTGATTTTTCCAAGAATCAATGGAAAGAGCTAATGAACATCATTAAGGATAAACACCTATTTCCTTTATTTGACAATGCCTACCAGGGTCTTGGCACATCTATTGATGAAGATGTTTACCCTTTGCGCTTATTTTACGAAAATAAAATCGCCATGATGATAGCAACGGCAAATTCCAAAAATTTCGGACTTTATGGAGAAAGGATCGGAGCTTTGGTCTTCTCCATGCCAAAGGCCCCGTTTCGCTTGGATATCTTAAGCCAGGTTAGAATAATCATCCGCTCCCATTATTCCTCTCCACCTATTCAGGGAGCAAAAATTGTGGGTGGAATCCTTAACGATCCTGTTTTAAAGAAAGAATGGGAAACCGAGCTTAAAAGTATTCAAGAACGCATTTTAACCATGAGAAATTCATTCGCAAATGAACTGATATCCAAATCCCAAAACGCGGATTATATTTTTTTAAATAGGGATAAAGGTCTTTTTTCCCTTCTTGGGCTGAATGAAGAACAGGTTTTGAAATTGCGAGAAAACAATGGCATTTATATGCCTTTGAATGGAAGGATCAATATGGCTGGATTAACTTCTTCCACAATTAACTACGTCACCGACTCGATTGTCAAAGTTTTATGAAATTAAAAAACAGAACGCTTGCTCTCATCGCCATAAGCCTGATTACATTTTTGACTTTACCAGCAGTCTTTGTCGACAACTTAAGAGGAATTACTGTTTCGACTTTCTCTCCCCTATGGCAATCTTTACTGGATTTAAAACTTTTTGCTCAGAATCCATTTGGTTCAGATTCTCATGCAAGTTCTGATAATGTTCAAACAAAAGATCAAGAGATCAAACGCTTACTTCTTGAAAATCAACTACTTGGAAATGAAATTGCTTATTTGAAAGAAATGGTTGAATTAGAACACGAATTAAGCCTGCAACTGGCTGATGAAGCGATCGCCAAATCCATAAATAAAAGCGCCTTGAATAAGCATCAGAAGGAAGTGATCTCTCAATTCAATCTTCAGCTCATCCATATACCAGCAAGAGTCATTTTTCGCCCTATTAATGCATGGAACAGCTCTCTTTGGATAGATAAAGGGACAAAAGACAATCTTGCGCTCAAAAGGACCGTCATTGCTAAAAATAGCCCCGTCGTTATTGGGGCATCAGTAGTAGGGGTTGTCGACTTTGTTGGTGAAACCCAATCCAGGGTCAGGCTCATCACAGATTCCAACCTTAACCTTTCTGTGCGGATCAAGAGAGGAAACTGGATGCTTGCCAAAGGAGAGCTGATTGGAAAAAGTGAATCCATTTCAAGATCCCATAAAATCATCTTGAAAGGGGTCGGATTTAATTATGACTTTTCCGATAAAGAAGGGCCTGCCAGAGATCTTAGAACAGGTCGCCCGTTTGAAAAAAATTCCTCTTTTCCAGAAATGCCTCTTGTTCAGGTAGATGATGAACTCATCACAACAGGCATGGATGGAGTTTTTCCACCTCACTTAAAAGTCGGCAAAGTCCATAAAATAGCCCCTTTAAAAGAAGGGGACTATGCGTATGATCTTGAGGCTGAATCCATTTTGAAAGACCTGAACTCCCTCATGCTTGTCTTTGTCCTGCCACCTATCTAAAATTCCACCTCACACAAATAACACCACTAACTCGACTTTTGGATTTTTTAAGTGTTTAAATTAAACACGAAGGCACAAAGACACGAAGAGTGCATATTTTCATGAAGCTCTCTTCGTGCCTTTGTGCCTTCGTAGTGATCTCTATATACGTTCTCATTAGGTTCTATTTCTCATTCTCTATAGACCTTCTCAGTGAGCTCAGTGACTCAGTGGTGAAATCCGAAAGAGGATGTTAAAACGTGGTTGGAAATAAAATCTGCCGCACTGCAACCGCAACTGCGATTCCTATAAAAATAGCAGGCGCAGAGATAAATAAGGCAACAAATAGCCCGCCGGCAATTAAACTTCTAACGATTCCTTGATCATCAACAAGGCTTGAGAAATTCTTTGCAAGAGCTAGCAATTCCCCTGAGAAATACAAGCCCACAACAAATCCGATCAAAGCTCCCCCATAAAAGGAATGGAAAAATATTAAGACAATTCCAATAATAAGCACGATGTAACTAAGCGTGTCTCTAGTATTAGCGGTTGCGTAATTGACCAGATTTCCCAATTGTTCGTTGGATTGGATATCTTGAAGTGAAGCTTTAAATTTGTCCTTGAAACTCTCTTTTTCCTTAGGATCTTGAGAAAATGAATCGTTTGGCATGATGGAATCCTTTTTTTCAATTTCATTATGGTATATACAGATTTATAGTTAGGGATGCAAAAACAAAATGACAGTGCTTGATTAAAAATTTATGACAGGCCAAAACAAATATGTATCTTAAGTGGATAAAATTGACCCAATATGTTGCTTTGGGTGCACTTTTTGTTTTTTCAGCAGCCGCCTTGCTTATGTCTTTTACAAGAGATGAAAGTTTTAATGCGCCGGAACTTATTTTAAGCAAACGACAATTACCTAAATCATTTTTTGAATTCCCTCAATCAGAATACCTCAATTTAAAACCTTCTGCTTTTTATTTAAGTTATACGACTCCAAAGATCCATCTTCCTGACCTCAGAACCTCTCTTATGTACTACGGTCAAAATGGAAGGCCTGATCTGTCAGAGACAACACCCAAAATGTTTTTTGGTTTTGCCGGCAGTAAAAATATTATGCATGCCTCATTCAATGAAAAAATATACATGTATTACGACAAGAACTTAACCACACCTGTCAAGTATGCATTTTCTCCGAACAATGAACCGACCACAATGTGGTTTTCAGCAACAGTGGATGGAAAAGACGCTCGTTTAACACTGGAAATGCATGATACTGATGGGCTTGCGATCTCAACTGATGATCCCATGCGCTATTTTTCCATCCCTGAAAAAGAGTTCACACGCTCTTCTGCACATGGAACCTGGGATATCGGCAAATGGCGTGTAGATGGATCTCTTCTTGTGCGACAAAAAGCGCGTTGGATCGGAGTTGACAAATTCTTAGAGAATCATGGTGGGTCTGATTATCCGGATTTTGCTGATAAGCATCGCATCGACTTTGGTGAAGCCGATGAAAATTATTCCCTTTATGTCAAAAAAGGAGATTATCTGGTTTGGGACCAGGACAAATGGCAGCCTTGCACCAATACAAAAATCCAAACTCAAGATAAACCCCTTCTGGTCGTGAAAAAAATTGATGAAAGGGTCATGTCGCTAGACATTTGGGATATGGAAGGAAAAGGAAAACTCGCCTTAACACTCGTAAAGTCTCCTGAGTCTTTTCATCACGAACAGATCACACGTGATTTCCGCTTTGTCGGTGCACGAACAAAAACCCAGGTGGTTTTTCAAATCGAAGATGAACGCTTGATCGTCAAACCAAACGATTGGCTGCTACACACAAAAGAAGGTTGGAAAAAACTCAGTACATCAAGTGAGATCGATGACTACGTGACACGAAAACTCGTGGGTACATTATTTATTTTTCAGGAAATTGCCAAAAAAGATGAC
>CAZOAX010000048.1:0-10280 GCA_964577735.1 uncultured bacterium | reverse complement strand
CTTTTTTGTTTTCAGTAAAAATATTGTTTTTTAGTAAACAGCTGTGAAGGGTCAAATCTTTGAGATTAATCAGCTTGTTCACCGGATCCATATTTACAGTCTGATTGTCTATCCGCACACTCTCAAGATGGGTTAAATGGCCGAGGGCTTTTGCAAATGCGTCAGTTTTTATAAAAGGAAGGTCACCTTGAAGCCGTAAGCTTCGCATATGAGTAAGGGTTCCAAGCACCTCTGTAAATTTCTCACTTAAGGGAAATTGCATGGCTAGTAAAGTTAAATTTTGCAGGTTGGAAAATTTTTTAAGAGCATCTACAAGCTCATTTTCAGTAAAAGTTCCCTTATGAAGGTTAAGCGTTATTAGATTTGATCCTAAGGTGCTTAATTGTTCTAAATCTTTGCCGTCAGAGTAAAGGTAGTTAACAAGTTTTGCATGAAGTAGATTTTGATTAATAATGTATTGAACAGCCTTTTTAACGGTATCACATCCAATCCTAGTGGGATCAATTTCGCCTTGATTCAACTGATGGTTTACAAATGCTTGAAAATTTTCGTTGATTGATTTTGAGACAAAAGGCAGCTGTCGATGCAGGGCATGCATCTTTTTAGGTAGCTTATCAAAAATGCGAACGAGGATTTCAGGCGGTAATTTTTCTAATTTGAGGGTCGCATCAAATTCCACATCCATATCGATCGATTCTGGTTGATCTTGCAATTGTTTCCCTATCTCCTCCACTTTGTGATCAGAAGGATTGCGGGGAGCTTCCGCATTTGTTTTTTCTACTTTTTCAGGACGATGCTTTTGTGAGGGAATGATACTTGGAATTGACATAATTATTCTTTTTTTTTTAATTAGTGGCATGAATTCTCGCACAAAAAGCTATATTTTGTCTTTCATGTTCTGATGTGCTAAGGTGAAATTTTTGGGGGATTTATGCTGGATTCAGAACAGAAGAAGCTCGCGGAAGAGCTGCTATTTGGTGAGAAAAAATTGCCGTCTTTTGCCAAGGAGTTGTTTTTCGGGCGGTTTGACTCGGGGGCGGTTTTGCCTTTTCCGTGGCCGACGAAAGAGGAAAAGCTGGAGGCAGATGCGTATGTCGCTAAAGTTCAGGCGTTTGCGGATAAGTATATCGACCCTGTGAAGATTGACCGGGAGGCGAAGATTCCGAGGAGTGTAATTGAGGGATTAGGAGAGCTTGGTCTGTTGAGTTTGACGATTCCAAAAGAGCACGGGGGGCTTGGACTTTCGCAATATACATATTGCCGGGCGATGGAGGTCATTGCGGGCAAGTGTGCTGCGACGGCACTTTTTATAAATGCGCACCAAAGCGTGGGCCTGAAGGCGTTTGTGTTGTTTGGAACGAAGGAACAACAGGCGAAGTGGCTACCTAAGCTTTCCAAGGGGGCGGCACTTGCGGCGTTTTCGCTGACGGAGGCCAATGCAGGATCGGATGCGGCAGGTGTGGAGACAAAAGCGACTTATGATCCGGTTAAAAAGACTTATTCTATTTCTGGGCGGAAGCAATGGACGACAAATGGCAGCATTGCCGATATTTTGACGGTGATGGCAAGGACGCCAGATGGGAAGATCACCGCTTTTATTGTGACACCGGATATGCCAGGATTTAAGGTCTTGGATGCTGCATTGGATAAGGTGGGGATGCGGGGGTCGACCACAAGTAATTTGCTGTTTGACAATGTGGAAGTGCCGGAAGCTAATATTTTAGGTCCGATGGGTGGTGGCTTGAAGGTATGTTTAACAGTGCTGGATTATGGCAGAACGACTTTTGGAGCTACTTGTACGGGTGTTGCTAAAGATCTGATCAAAAGGGCGAGAGACCATGCGATCAACAGATTTCAATTTAAAAAACCTTTGGGCTCATTTGAGCTTGTGAAGGAGAAAATTGCCCGGATGTATGCGCTTTGCTATGCGATGGAGTCCACGACGCTTTTGACTGCCGGTCTTGTGGACAAGGGTGTAGAGGATATCATGCTGGAATCGGCGATCTTGAAAGTATTCAATAGCGATTCTGCCTGGGATATCCTTTATGACACCATGCAGATCTATGGTGGACGTTCCTTTTTTACAGATGCGCCTTTTGAGCGCAATATGCGCGATGCAAGATTGAATATGATCGGAGAGGGTTCTAATGAGGTTTTAAGGGCTTTTATTGGAGCTGTTGGGATGCGCGATGTGGGCATGGAGCTGAAAGGGTATAAAGATAATTGGCAGTGGAAAGAGGGCCTTGTGGCAGCTTTCCGTTATTTAAAAGCACCAAAGATTAAAGCCAAGTTAAAAGCTGAAGCACAGCAACTGGAGCATTTGATCCTGGCATTTGGGAGAGCCGTTGTGAAGATGCTGGCAAGCTATAAAGAAGAGGTGGTGGACAGGCAACTGGATCTTAATCGAATAGCTGAGGCTGCGATGGCGATTTACACGATGACAGCTGTGATCTCGAGGCTTGAAAATGAAGAGGAAAATCTTGAGATCGGGCAGTATTATTGCAAGATAGCGTACAGAAAAGCGATGAAGCACCTGGATGCGTTGTTTGATCCTTTGGATGAGGAGACCATTAAGCTTGCTGATAAAATTACGGGATTAAAGTGAAAATAAAAGAGCTGACCGATTTTTTGATTGAGGATGAGTCTCAAATTAGAAATCAAAAAAAAGTGCGTGATCGTCTGGAGATGCTTTTAGATAAGGATGCTCCTTTTTTTGAAATGGGGCTATGGGCGGCTTTTGAGATGTATTCGGATTGGGGAAAATTTCCGGCAGCAGGAGTGGTGACGGGGATTGGAAAAGTGCAGGGGAGAAGCTGCATGATCATCGCGAACGATTCAAGTGTTAAGGCCGGAGCCTTTACTCCTCAATCCGTCAAAAAGGTCTTAAGGGCGCAGCGAGTGGCCTATGAGTGCCGCCTTCCGATCTTATATCTGGTGGATTCAAGCGGTGTTTTTCTTCCGATGCAGGATGAGATTTTTCCGGATGAGGATGATTTTGGACGGATTTTCCGGAACAATGCCGTGCTATCGGCTGAAGGGATCCCGCAATTTGCAGCTATTATGGGTAACTGTATTGCAGGAGGAGGCTACTTACCGGTTTTGTGTGATCAATTGCTCATGACTGAAGGGAGCGGGCTGTATTTGGCAGGCCCTGCGCTTGTGAAAGCTGCGATCGGACAAGTGGTGGACAAAGAAGAGCTTGGCGGGGCCAAAATGCATGCTTCTTTAAGTGGGACGGTGGACTACATTGCAAAAGATGATGCCGAGTGTTTGGAACAGCTAAGAAAACTTGTCGGGATGCTTCCAGATCTTGAAATACCTTTAAATCCTGAGATTACCAAAATTCCTCCTGAAAGTATTTATGAGCTTGTCAAAGACGAAGGCTATGACATGCATGAGCTTCTTGGTACTATAGTAGATCAAGATTCGTGGATCGAATACAAAGAAGACTACGGCAAAACGATCCTCACGGGATTTGCCAAAATGGGTGGAGTGCCTGTTGGCATAGTTGCCAATCAACGGTTACCTACCAAAAATGGAAGAGGGGAAATCGAAATAGGGGGTGTCCTCTACGCCGATAGTGCCGATAAAGCCGCCAGGTTTGTGATGGAATGTAACCAGATGCAGATCCCGATTCTGTTTTTTCAGGATGTGATGGGCTTTATGGTCGGCAAAGAGGCTGAGGCAAGTGGGATCATTAGATCCGGCGCAAAGCTTGTCAGTGCCATTAGCAATAGCATTGTCCCGAAGATCACATGCATTGTGGGCAATTCATTTGGCGCCGGTCACTATGCCCTTTGTGGAAAAGCCTACGATCCCAACTTTATCCTGGCATGGCCTAATGCCAAATATGCCGTTATGGGCGCTGAGCAGGCACGTAGTACATTGAATTCCATTAAATCAAAAGATTCGAAAGATGTTTATGAGTCTTACTCTAAACAGATGAATATCCGCTATGGGGCGGCACGTGGGTGGGTGGATGCGATTATTGCGCCGCATACGACGCGCGATGTTTTACTTCAGCTTGTTAGCGTTGTTAAAAGAGCTCCTAAGACCAAACAGACCTTTCATACAGGAGTGATCCAGACATGAGGGTAGCCAATACATGCGGTTTTTGGGGCGATGATCTGGATGCATCGAGACGAATGCTGGAACTTGAGCCGGATTTAGATTACTTGACACTTGATTATCTAGCAGAAGTGTCGATGTCGATCATGGCAATCCAGCAAGAAAAGGATCCTGCGCTTGGGTACGCGAGAGACTTTGTGGCGGTAGTCAAGTCACTCATCCCTTACTGGAAAAACGGTGGGAAATGCAAGGTGATCACCAATGGAGGAGGCTTAAATCCAGAAGGGCTAGCGAAGGCTTGTGATGCCGTTTTAAAAGAGGCGGAGATTTCTCTTAAAATTGGAGTGATCACGGGTGATAATGTCCTTTCTCTTCTTCCAAAAGAGCCTCCTTTAGTGACAGCTAATGCTTACCTCGGCGCAAAGCCGATCGCGATTGCCCTCAATTTGGGCGCTGATATTGTCATTTCAGGCAGAATTGCCGATCCAAGCCTAACTTTGGGGCCTTGTTTATATCATTACAAGTGGCCTCACGATGCCTATGATAGGCTTGCGGGCGGAACGATTGCAGGCCATTTAATTGAATGCGGCACGCAAGTGACAGGAGGAATTTCGACCGATTGGTTCGACATTCCGGATGTCGAAAATATCGGTTATCCCATTGCTGAAATCTTTGAGGACGGCTCCTGTGTGATCACAAAGCCCAAAGGGACCGGTGGCAGAGTTTCAGAAAGTGTCGTGAAAGAGCAGCTTCTTTATGAGATCGGTGATCCCGCCGATTATAAGAGCCCCGACGTGACGGTTTCTTTTTTGGGTTTATCTGTGAAAGAGATTGAAAAAGACCGTGTGCAAGTGACGGGTGCACAAGGGTTGCCTCCTTCTTTTTATCTTAAGGTCAGTACCACTTATCGCGCTGGATATAAAGCTGAAGGAACATTGGCGTTTTTTGGAGAGAAGGCTATAGATAAGGCCAAAAAAGCCGGAGAAGTTATCCTTGCGAAAGTCGCCCAAAAAGGCTTTATCCTTGAAAAAACACTGATCGAGACGATCGGAGCAGGAAATGCTGTTGTGCCCGGATTTGAAAATAATAACGCCCATGAATGCCTCATGCGCCTATCTGTGCAGGATAGCCGAAAAGAGGCCCTTGAAGTTTTTGTAAAACAAATTGCTCCTCTTGTGACATCGGGCCCGCAAGGGACGACCGGTTATATTTCAGGAAGATCTGAAATACGGCCTGTATTTGGCTTTCGGCCTTGTTTAATTGAGGCAAGTAAGCCGGAAGTCCATATTAATATCTTTTAAGAGTGAGAAAAAAATGCAGCTTAAAAGTATCGCCCATGCCAGAAGTGGAGACAAAGGGGCTCATGTCAACATCGGCGTCATTGCACGCGAAGAAAAAGATTATGAGAAGTTGCTTTCGGTTTTGACGGAGGTGCGGGTTAGGGAGTATTTTGCCGCTTTGAAACCGGAGAGAGTGATCCGGTATGAGCTGCCGAATTTAGGTGCGCTGAATTTTGTGTTAGAGGGTGTTTTAGATGGGGGCGCAAGCCTGAATTTGAGGATCGACGCGCAAGGAAAAGCACTCGGACAAGCCTTATTAGAAATGGAGTTGTAATAATTCAACACGAAGACACAAAGACACGAAGAGGCCTCTTTGTGCCTTCGTGTCTTCGTGTTGAATGTTTAAGAGAGAAATATGAATAAATGGATTGAAATTGAAAAATTTGATGAGGTTGTCCATATCTTCTTGAATAGGCCAGAGAAGAAGAATGCACTTTCGCTTGAGATGATGGGACAGCTGCTTGAGGTGCTGAAGTCTGTAGAGGGTGCCCGGGTGGTCGTATTGGAGGGGCGAGGGGATTTTTTCTGCTCCGGGATGGACCTTGAGGATGTGAAGAAATATGGGTCAAAATGTGCTGAAAGGATGGGCGAAGTGTTTTTGGCACTGACAGAGCTGCCTTGTATCACGATTGCGAAGGTGAGGGGAGGGGCATTTGCCGGTGGGCTTGGTCTAGTGGCCTCTTGTGATATGGCTTTTGCGTCGGAGGAGTCTATTTTTGCGCTACCGGAGCTTCAAAAAGGGCTTGTTCCGGCATACGTGAGCAGTTTATTGAAAGGGCAATGTCAACCTCGGTTTTTAAATGAGATGGTCTTGACAGGAGATAGGATCTCGGTTGAAAAAGCTGTTCAGGCCGGTCTGATAAACCATGTGGTAGAAAATTTGGATCTGGTGATTTCCAAGCTATTAAAAAATGCTCCGCTACCAACTGAGTTATTTAAAAAGAATTTCATTCAACGTGATTTGAGAGAGTCATTTAAAAAAGCCGCAGCTCTTCATGCCCAGGTTTCGGCAAAATGAATACCATTTGCAATGTTCCTGATGTTCTTGTGAAATGCATTCACCATGAGAGTAAACGGGTCATGTGTGAAAATGCTGTGGCGCTTTGCCTTACTTCGAAAGTCTTTAATCAAACGATCAATTCCGATGCATTCTTTTTAAGTTTTTCAGGAGTTAAAATCTCAAATACAAAGCCCTTTATCCATCGTTATATCGATTTGAGATGCTCTTTTGAAAATCATACGGTCATGGTTCCTTCTGAAAATGTTAGCATGGTGATGAATGGCAGCAATCTAGAGATGTCAACTAAGCTCTTTAACGTTCGGTCTAAAGAATTTTTAATCGTTTGTGATGGGTTGCTTTCTATTTTCAAAGCTGATGCTCAGGAATGCCTTCTCAACCATGAAATTAAAGGAGATGTTGGGCAGCTTGATGTTGTTGATAACTATATGTATCTAGTGACAACAGATGTTGAAGAGCATGCTCTTCTATTGATCGATCTTAAGTCAATCTATAATTCTCCAATTGTTATTACTTTGCCGAAAAGTGCATTAACTCCATCCATATGCGTGGGAAAACATCATGTGATCTATATATCGTCTGTCTGTGATGAAGATTATCAATTGAGATATCAAATGCATTACTGTATGGCAGATGATTTGAAACTTGGTAAAGAACCTGTTTGGATAAAAATAGAGGGTGAATATGAAGAAATAAAGTTTTTCACCCATTTTGATGACTTTTTACTGGTTTCTAATACGGGTGTATCGAAATTAAGTATCGATGGACATAGTTGCCAGACCCATGAGATCACAAGGGACATGAAGGTGAAGTCCTACATGCATTTTCATGATGAGCGTTTGTTTTACATTCGTGCGAATAGAATTTTTGCCTATGATCTCGTAACAGAAAAATTGAATAAAATCTGTTCAATACCTCTTTCAGAATCGATTAAAAAGCCTGGGGCTGAACTTTATAAGGTCAGTGGGGCACATATGGTTTCTCCTACAGGAAAAAGGATTTTAAGGATGGCCTACGATCAAATGCCGCAATCCTTTGATTATGAACCGCTTAAGTCTGTTTCATCTTATTTTCTTAGCTCATCGAATAAAGTATATTACTTAAGCAAAGAAATGTGCTTTAACAAAGCGACAGCAGAGTCGAAAGTTAATGGACGGCTGACAACACTTACATTTAAAGTGTGAAGGGAGTGTGTAGATGGACTTGTGTAAGACGCTTTATGAAATGTCCGGCAAGGTTCCAAGCTACGATTTTTTTCTTGAGCTGACCCGTCCGGAAAACGCTAACAAGTTAGATAAACTGAAGCTACATGTAAATGGCGTTTTTAAAAGAAAATTCTGGGAAGATCTAGAGCTATCTAAAAATAGATTTCCAAACTTAAGAAAAATCAGCATCAAGAACATAAAATTTAATCTCTATAACCTTAAATACTTCCAGCGCACTTCGGTTGAATCCTTTAATTTTAGAAACACTGCGATCAATCAGCTGAAATACATTGAATTTTTGCTGCGTGAGAATAAGCGGGTCATGATCAGTGGGGATACGGCCCTTATGGCGATCGCTCATGCCAAGCAAACTAAAGATTATGAATTTTTGACCCTTGCTATTCAAACGGGCAGTTGGGGGCGGAAAAATCCTGAAAGGCTTTCTCGTGAATTACTTGATTTATCTGCTGGCATTGGCCACATGGAGGCGATGCAAAAGTGGGCAGAGAAAGTCACGTTTCCATCAAATACTCCTGAAGTTATTCGAAATGCAATTACAATCATCAAGCATCCCATGGTTACGATGGTAACTGAAGATTCAGAGATGTTAGTTGTTTATGCAGAAATTGTTCGTAACCCTATTTACAAAAGAATATTGACTGCAGAGTTTCTTGAAAAAGAGAGTGGCTGCATTAAAATCCCGATGAGCGAGGAATGTTTGGTGGTTATGACGGCCTTTGAATTAAAGGGCCAGTTGGTACCTGGTATGGATTTAGATGTGCTTATTGAACTTGCTAATTTTGCAGAAATGTATTTTTGGGATACTCTTAAAGTATCTCTAGAGAAGTACAAGGTCAGTTGTAAGAAGATATGGGTTGAAGAGACACAAAATCCTATGGATATGTTTGAATCGGCCATATCAGATCTTGTCCCCTTGTTTCCTGAGTTCATTAGACCGTCCATCATCAGGCAAATGATTTGTCATTTAGAGATCCCTGACATCTATGTCTGTGAAGAGGGATGCAAAGTGCAATTTTGTGAAGCACTTGGCCCCATGCTGAATAAGCTTCATCATGTTCATTTATTACTGGACTTAAGTTACATCGATTATCTGAAGGAGAATGGACCTTATACAACTGTAGTTTCTGTTAAAGTAGTCAGTAATGGCTTGATGGATTTGATTGAAGGAGTGAGCGCACTGTTTTCTTTTGAGGACTGTGAGGATTTGACAGACGAACAAATGCAGCAGCTTTTGATTAGGATATTTCCCTCTTGTGTTGAATTTAATTTATAGTGTTTAATTTCCAGAAAATTGGAGATTAAATGTCAGTTCATAATAATTTGTACGTTGCATCGGGTGAGCTTTCTGCTTATGATTTTTTCCTTAAAATCACGGATCCTGGAATTGCCGGGAACATTGAAAAATTAAAGCTGCATGAAAATGGGGTATTTGAACGGGAGTTTTGGGAAGATCTTGAGCTTTCAAAAAACACTTTTCCTGCCTTAAGGAAGATCAGCATTAAGAAGATGGCATTCAATCTTTTCAATCTTAAGTTTTTCAAGAATACCAAAGTGGAATCCTTTAATTTTAGAAAGACTGATGTCAATCAACTGAAGTATATCAAGGGTCTTCTACTGGAAGGCAAGAGAGTCCTGATCAGCGATGAAAAACATGTCGATACCGCATCCATGGCAATTGCGCATGCGATCGATACAAAAGACTATGAATTTTTGACACTGGCTATTCAGACTGGGAGTTGGAAGGGCAAAAATGCTGATAACGTTGCTAAGACATTATTAAATGTCGCAACTATTCAAGAGCACTTTGAGTTGTTGCAAAAATGGGCTGAGGACATTGTTCTTCCTTATGATACTCCACAAGTAATCAAAGATGCTATAGTAACTCTTAAACACCCATTGATCACGCTTAAGATCATCGATGGAAAAGAAGTTAGAGAAGAGTTGCTAAGTCAGGTTTATGTGATAAGCAACTCATGTCTTGCGATGTTTTATAACTCTAACTTTTATGACAAAAAAAAGAACTGTATTGAAATGACCATGAGTCTGGATTGTTATGAGAATCTGAAGGAGTTTGAATTAAAATGTAAATTGGCAGGGGAGCTTAGCGTAGAGACCCTCATTGAGATGTCCAAGACTGCTGAGATGTACGATTGGAAAGCTCTTAAAAATAGCTTAATCGAATATAAAATTACTTCTGAATGGGATGAAGGGGAGTATGACGATGATTATGCCAAGCTTGCTGATGTCTTGAATCTTTTACAAGGCATTCCAGAGTTTATGAGGCAGCCTGTCCTTGATCAGGCGTTTGAGTCCTTCAATCTAGATAAAATAAAGATTAAGGAAAACAATTGCACGATCGCATTTGATGTAACATTAATCCAGATCCTGAAAAACCTTTCGCCGTACTACGATATCGATTTATGCTTTAATTTAAGCGAATTAGATCCTTCAAGTTTGGAGCTAATACAGGATAATGGCCCTTATAATCGAGTGAATGAGATCTATATAGAAAATTCTGATAGCGGATTGACTAGTGATCAGATCAAGGAAAAAATACTGCAAATGGCTCCTAGCTTCCCTGATTGCAACCAGTTACATATAAAGTTGGATTTGCGTTCTTATCCATTC
>CAZOAX010000047.1:0-10418 GCA_964577735.1 uncultured bacterium | reverse complement strand
CCCGTATATTAGGTAAATATGACTGTTGAACTGATTGACATCACAATCGATGGAAAGGCGTTAAAAGTTCCTCAAGGAACGACTGTCTACCAGGCTGCCAAAAAAGAAGGCATTGAAATCCCCATTTTCTGCTATCACGAACGGATGCCTCCATTCGGTGCCTGCCGGATGTGTCTTGTCCAAGTGGAAAAAATGCCAAAACTACAAGCCTCCTGCACATTGATGGCTACTCCCGGCATGAATATTACGACGCAATCCCAAATGGCTGTTGATGGACGCAAAGAGATTTTAGAACTACTGCTGATCAATCATCCACTTGACTGCCCCATTTGCGATCGCGGTGGCGAATGCCCCCTTCAAGATAATGCCCTCAAGTATGGGCCTGGGCTCAGCCGCTTTTTTGAAGAGAAAAGACACTTTAAAAAAGCGCTTCCTCTTGGGCCTGTTCTTATGCTGGATCGGGAAAGATGTATCGCATGCGCTAGATGTACAAGATTTGGTGATGAGCTTGCAGGCGATCATGCACTCGCATTCAAAGACCGTGGCTTTAGAACCGAGATCGGCACACGGGATGATTTACCTGCTGATTCCAAGTTTATCGGCAATACGATCATGATCTGTCCGGTTGGTGCTTTGACAAGCCAAGTCTACCGTTTCCGTGCAAGACCTTGGGATAATGCCACAACTGATAGCACCTGCACACTCTGCCCTGTCGGATGCAGTTTGAAACTGGATTCCCGTGATGGAGAGATCATGCGCACAAGATCGCATGAAAACACAGCTGTCAATGACATGTGGCTGTGTGATAAAGGCTGGTTTGGTTATGAGCATGCAGCAAGTCCTGAACGATTGACTGCTCCCCTAATCAGAAAGAATGGACAACTCGAAGAGTCCACTTGGGAAGAGGCAATCTCGCTCATTGCATCTAAAATTAAAGAAGCGAAAGCTTCGAAGAAATCAGCCGCTCTTGGCGGTAACCCGCTGACCACTGAAGAAAACTATCTTTTTCAACAGCTCGCGCGCAAAGGACTTGAAACCAACCACTTAGACCACCGCATAGGCATGTCAATTCAAGATGAAGGCGTGGCACCTGGCATGACGATGGAAATTGCTGATCTTGAAAAAGTGAAAGCGATTTATCTTCTTGGGCTTGATCTCACCGAAGAATTTCCCGTCCTATGGTTACGGATCCGTCAGGCTCTGAACAAAAAAACGCCGGTTATTTTTATTGGGAACTATGCCCCTGAAATTGCGCATTTGCTCACAGATGTCATTATCCATTCCCCTAAAGACGCCCTGAAAACGCTCAAAGAAAAGCTCAGTGATCCAGAAGGCGTTTTCCTTGTTGGAAGTCAATACCTAGCTTCAACTGATCGTAAAGCCATTTTATCGCATTTAAGCACCTTTAAAAACTGCTCGCTCAATATCATGGAGGGGCAGGACAATAGCATGGGAGCACGATTTGCCGGCATGGTCCCTGATTCTGATGGGTTTAATGCACAAAGTTTGATTCATGAAATGGGAAATAACGGTTGGGATTACCTCCATGTAGCTGGATGCAATCCAGCGCGCAAATTTCCCGCCAAACAATGGATCAAAGCTAGAGAAAAATTAGGATTCTTAGTTGTACAGGACCTCTTTTTAACAGAAACCGCACAGGAAGCTGATGTGGTCCTTCCGGTCCTCGCCTATACAGAGAAAAAAGGAAGCTTTATCAATATCGAAGGACGGGTCCAGAAGTTACACCCCGGAAAGCAACCTATTGAGCATGTTCCAAGTGATGGAGAGATCTTTATTCGCATCGCTCAGAAACTCGGGATCCACCTGATCTTTGAAAAAGATTTCATTGAAGCATTGAAACAAACGCACGTGCCTAAAGCAACTCCTCTTCAAATGAAAACCGTTGTATCTAACGGAGATGGTCTACAAGCAGTGTTTGCAACTGTTCTCTTTGATCAAGGCGTTCGCATGTCACATAATGAACATCTCAAAGAAATCGTGAAAGAACCTATTGTGCGCGTGCATCCCAATGAAGGCATACAAACTGGTGCTTGGGTTTGGCTTAAGACAAAAGAGGGCACTGTCAAAGCCAAAGTCAAAGCTGATCGTCAAGTGGCTGCAAAAACAGTTGTGATCCCGGTTGGGTTTATCGATCTTCCTGCCTATGAACTTTCTCTAAATTTGACCAACGGAATCCCAATTGAATTGGAGGCCTGCCGTGATTGAGATCTTAATAAAGGGATTAGTGCTTGTCCTTGTCTTAATGGGCCTTGCTGCCTATATGACACTCTGTGAACGGGTGGTCATGGCCAGGATGCAGTTAAGACTTGGACCCAATCGCGTTGGCCCATTTGGTCTGCTCCAGCCCATTGCAGATGGGATCAAGCTCCTATGCAAAGAACGTTTTCAGCCGGCAAACATCGATGTGTTTGCTTACTGGCTTGCCCCTTGCATTGCGCTTTTCACTGCACTTGCTGCTTTTGTTTTAATTCCGATGGGAGAGCCCTTTACCCTTTTTGGCTACACGATCACTCCATGGATCGCAGATGCCAATGCCGGTTTTTTATTTATCCTTGCACTTTCCTCGCTTGCTGTTTATGGAATTGTACTTGCCGGTTGGGCATCAAATAACCGTTACTCCCTCCTTGGAAGCTTAAGAAGTACAGCTCAACTCATCAGCTATGAAATCCCCATGAGCATCTCCCTTTTGACAGTGGCCTTAGCAGCTGGAACATTGAGTCTGCAGGAAATTGTCCATCTCCAGAAAGATCATTGGTTTATCTGGACAAACCCGATCAGCTTTATTATCTATCTGATCACAGCTTTTGCTGAGACCAACAGAGCCCCCTTTGATCTTCCGGAATCTGAACAAGAACTCACAGGTGGCTACCACACAGAATATGGCGGATTGAAATTTTCCATCTTCTTTCTCGCCGAGTACGTCAACATCCTGGCCGTTTCAGCTATTGCCGTGACCCTATTTTTCGGCGGATGGCATGGGCCTTATGACATTCCCTTTCTTTGGTTCTTCCTGAAAGTCGCTTGCTTTGTCTTTTTCTTCATCTGGGTGCGTGCGACGATGGCAAGATTCCGCTATAAAGATTTGCTCACATTTGGCTGGAAAGTATTAATTCCTTTAGCGATTATAAACTTAATTTTGACAGCCTACTTTACCCTGGTGCACCGATGAAAAAGATTTGGACAGTATTTGCCGGCCTTTTTATCGTATTGAAACATGCTTTTAGAAAGCCGGTGACAGAGCTATATCCTGAGCAAAAGCGCAAGCTCCCCATGCGCTCACGTGGACGCCACTATCTGACCAAGTGGGAAGATGGCAAGGAAAGATGCGTGGGATGTGAACTATGCGCCATTGTATGCCCATCACAGGCTATCTATGTGAAACCAGCTGCCAACAATCCGGAAGATCCACATTCCCATGGTGAACGCTACGCTAAAGACTTCCAGATCAATATGTTAAGGTGCATCTACTGTGGCTACTGCGAAGAGGCCTGTCCGACCGGTGCCATTATTTTAAGCAATGAATATGAACTTGCTGCCTTTACTCGTGAAGAGCTGATCTACACTAAAGACAAACTAACCGAGAAAAATCCGGGCGATTCCGGTCGTGATCCGGGGAGGGTGATTTAAGATGCACTATTTCCTCGCTGCTCTCATTGTTCTTTTTGCAATCGGAGTCATCACGATCAAGAAGCCCGTTTACTCGGCTCTTTGTTTTCTTGGAACGCTTCTTTCCCTTTCAGCTTATTACCTTGAGCTATCTGCTGAATTTATTGCCACCATGCAGATCTTAGTCTACGCTGGAGCTATCTTAGTGGTATTCATGTTTGTGATGATCCTATTCCAGGATGCCTACCAAAAGATTGCCCATAACCCCGCTAATAGCGCATTTCCGCTTTTAGCTGCAGCAAGTCTTGCTTTTACTGGTGCTGCATTATTTTTAGCATACAGACTTAAAGGCATACAAGACGTGAAGACCGTCCTGCCTGAAAATTTTGGAACGGTTCAGTCGCTCGGAAAATCGCTTTACATCGACTTCTTTTTCCCATTTGAAGCGGTCGTCATTATTTTCTTAATTGCTTGCGTTGGGGCACTCTACATAGGAAAAAAGGAAGCCTAACATGGATTTAACTCTCTCGATCGCGACAAGTTTTGCTTTATTTACCTGCGGGATCCTAGGCGTATTGACACGCAGAAACACGCTGATCTACTTTCTTTCGATCGAGCTGATGTTGAATGCCGCCAATTTATTGTTTGTCGCCTTTTCCAACCGCTGGGGCAATAATACCGGTCTTGTCTTTGTATTTTTCGTACTTGTTGTCGCTGCTGCTGAAGCTGCCGTTGGCCTTGCGATCATCATCAATTTATTCCGCAGTAAGCGCATCGTCGATATCGACCAATATAACGATTTAAAAGGGTAAACATGTTTTATTTAATCACGATTGGTTTATTTCTACCCTTACTCGGATTTATCTTTCTTTCCCTATTCTCAAAGTTCTTAATCCGTAAAGTCATTGAATGGACTGGCTTTTTTACGGTATTTGTTTCCTTTATCTGCTTTGCAACGCTTGCCTACCAGGACATCCAACAAGACTTTTTATTTTATCCTTGGATTAATATTTCCGGGATGAAGGCTGATTTCACACTGCATTTGGATCATTTGTCTTCCTTGATGACCTTGATCATTACAGGCGTCGGTTTTTTGATCCACGTCTACTCTATTGGCTATATGGAAGAAGATAAAGCGATCGGCAGGTATTTTGCCTGTATGAACCTCTTTATTTTTTCCATGCTGCTTCTGGTACTCGCAGGCGATCTGCTACTTTTATTTGTCGGTTGGGAAGGTGTGGGCCTTGCCTCCTACTTACTGATCGGTTTTTGGCATGAAAAAGAATCGGCCTCAAATGCTGCTGTCAAAGCTTTTATCGTGAACCGGATTGGAGATTTTGGATTTCTTTTAGGTATCCTTCTAGCTTTTTATCTCTTTGGCACAAGCAATATCGCCAGCATTAACCAAGCTATGGCATCACCTGAAGTAACATTATTGACCGTACTTTTACTTTGTGGCGCAGTAGCAAAATCCGCTCAATTACCATTGCATGTATGGCTTCCAGATGCGATGGAGGGCCCAACACCTGTTTCTGCCCTGATCCATGCCGCCACTATGGTGACAGCTGGAGTCTATTTAATTGCGCGCCTGCACCCTCTCTTCCTGCTTGCACCAGAAACCATGATGTGGATCGGGATCATTGGAGGATCAACGGCCTTATTTGCCTCCATTGCCGCCTTGAATCAAACAGATTTAAAACGGGTTTTGGCCTATTCAACAGTCAGTCAGCTTGGCCTCATGTTCCTTGCCTGCGGGATCGGTGCTTTTTATGCCGCGATGTTTCATTTAACGACACACGCTTTTATGAAAGCACTTTTGTTTCTTGGCGCCGGCAATGTGATCCATATGCTGCATGGAACCACTGAAATGGATCAAATGGGCGGACTTGCCAAACGGCTGAAAACCACCAACTGGATGTTCCTGATCGGGGTGCTTGACATGGCTGGAATCCCACCACTAGCTGCCTTTTTCAGTAAGGATCTGATTTTGGATGTCGAGTACCATACCGGCCATACTGTCTTTTTTACTCTTGCAGTGATCACATCGATCTTAACTGCGATCTATTTAACACGGGCCTACCTGCTCAGTTTCCAAGGCGCTGAATTAAAAGATCACTCTCACGTCCATGAGGCCCCAAAAGTGATGTTAATTCCAGTTGCTGTGCTAACTTGCCTTGCCATCCTTGGAGGTTTCTTGGGATATGCACAAGGAACCAATACACCTTTTCTTGAAGGGTATTTGTCACAGCTTGGTATTACACCTGAAGAAATGGAATTTACCGACGACCTTTGGACATCCCCTGAAACCTGGTATGCCATTGCGATGGCCGTCTTTGGAGTCGGACTAACTTTAGTGCTATACAAATACTTTAAAGAGCGTATGATCCAAACAATCCCTCTCTTTAAAAAAGGTTTCTATTTCGATGCGATCTACCGCACCCTTTTCGTTATCCCTTACACATTTGCAGCAGAAAAGATTGCATCGGTTATTGAGCCCTATTTTTTTGAACAACTCATGCAAGGCTTTAGCTTAACAGCTGAGAATACAGGATTTGCGTTGCAGAAAGTCCAAAGCGGGCAGATCAGATCTTACGCTGCCTGGATGGTGCTTGGTGGTGTTTGTATGCTCATTTATTTAGTTTCTTAAAGGAAAGCTCTATGTCCCTAATATGGTTATTTCTCATTCCTCTTATCGGCGCTGGATGGACAGCTTATCTCAAAAATAAAGTGCTTGCGATTATCTTCAGTTTGGCTCCGCTTGCAATGCTGATACTAGGTTCTGCCTCTTATTTTGAAGGTTTTAACTATGCCTGGTTTCCTCCACTTGCAATTGATTTCTCCTTAAAACTCGACAGTTTGTCCCTTATATTCCTCATTTTAACTGCCATTGTAGTCCCCATTACGATCATTATTTCCAAGCCTAACTCTTATGCTTTGATCCTCCTTTTAGAAGGCTTATTGATCGGCTTTTTTACAGCCGGCGATCTGGTTATTTTTACCATTTTCTGGGAAGCAATGCTCCTTCCTCTTTATTTCCTGATCAACCTCGGTAATAAACCAGAAAAATACAAAGCCTCGCTTAAATTCCTGATCTATATGTTTGCAGGCTCCGTATTGATGGTTATTAGCTTGATCGCTATCTACTTAGAAAATCACACGTTTGACATCATCTCTTTGCATGGCATGGCTGAAAACGCTTTAATCTTTGCTCTATTTGCACTCGCCTTTGCTGTTAAAACGCCTTTATTCCCATTCCATGCATGGCTCCCGGACACCTACGATCAGGCACCTACTTCAGGAACTATTTTACTATCAGCGTTACTCTCTAAAGCCGGTATTTATGGATTCATTCGCATTGGTGCAGGCCTTTTTCCACAAACGATGGCTCTTTATAGCATCCCTTTAACGGCTCTTGCTATCTTCGGAGCCCTTTATGGAGGGTTTGCCGCCTATAGACAAACCAATTTTAAAAAGATCATTGCCTACTCAAGTTTCTCTCATGTGAACTTCATTTTAGCCGGTATCTTTATTGGAACAACAACAGCACTTGACGGAGCGATCTTACAATCTTTTAATCATGGAATCATCATCACAGGCCTTTTCCTTGTCTCAGGCTGGCTTGAGATGCGCCTCAATTCCACCTCCATTTACTCTGCCGGTGGAATGGCTAAATACTTTCCGAGGCTCTGCTGGCTATCATTAATTTTTGTTCTCGCATCGATCGCTTTACCCGGCACCAATGGATTTGTTGGTGAAATCCTGATCCTGTTTGGCATTTTTACTTCTTCCAAGTGGCTTGCTGCGATTTTAGCGCTCAGCGTCATCATCGGAGCAGCTTACATGCTCCGCTACATGCAGACGCTCTACTTTAACGCACCGACAAGGCTGCCTTTAAATCAGCACGATATTGACCTCAAAAGCATCCTGATCGCAAGCCCACTTGTTCTCGTTATTTTTTGGATAGGTATTTATCCTTCCACCCTGCTTAATCTCATTGTTAAGGATATCTTATGATCAGCACGCAAGATTTTGCCGCATTAAGTCCTTTTCTCATTCTTTTTGTCGGCAGTATGCTTGTTCTTCTTTATGAGAGTTTTTTCTCTGCCTCTGCAAAAAAATACGGGCATTTTGTCGCCCTTGCCGTCCTGCTCATTGGAGGCTATGCAGCTTTCCATGCCCCTGCAAGTGACAACCCTTTAATTACGCCGTGGTTAAGATTTGATGCAACCGCCCACTTTTTTAATCTGCTCTTTATTGCCATCGGGATTGCCGTCGTCTTAATCTCTCCAAACTTTCATGGAGAATACTTTTTCTTTCTACTCGCTTCCATAACTGGCCTTCTTCTCATTGGAAGCTCTAATGACTTTTTAACGTTATTCCTTGGTATTGAAGCACTCTCCATCCCCCTCTATATTTTATGCGGGTTTATTAAAAAACGGGAAATCTCCCATGAATCTGCAGTAAAATACTTTCTGACAGGCGCCCTTGCAACAGCTTTTCTTGTTTATGGCATTGCTCTTGTTTATGGCGCACTTGGAACAACCACTTTTGAAGGTCTTCTTGCCAAATATCAAGCGATCTCAAATACACAAGATCAAACGTTATTTATCGGTGGCATCGCCCTGATCACGCTTTCCTTGCTATTTAAGGCAACGATCGCCCCTTTTCATCAGTGGGCACCAGACGTCTATGCAGGTGCACCGACTTCAGTTACTGCATTCATGGCTGTTGCCACAAAAGCAGGAGCCTTTGCAGCGATGGTCCGCGTTTTCATGGAAGCACTCCCTCTTTTTGATACCAGATGGAATGAAGTCCTCTCCTGGCTTGCGATCCTTACCCTCATATACGCCAATTTCGTTGCATTGAAACAAATTCAGATGAGACGCTTTTTTGCCTATTCAGGCATCGCGCAAGCAGGCCTCATGCTGATCCCGCTTATCGTAGGAACAGAAAGTGCCAAAGAGACCCTATTATTTTATTTAGTGGTCTATGCTCTAGCTACCCTGGGATGCTTTGCTGTCTTGACAGCTCTTGATGAAAGACAGGAAGGAGTTAGACTCCAAGATCTACGCGGACTATTACAACGCTCACCTCTTCTATGTGGATTCTTCTCATTATGCCTTCTGACACTTGCCGGAATCCCTCCAACAGCCGGATTCCTTGCTAAATTCCTTATCTTAAAAGAGGCCTTTGAAGCTCATTACTATGTCCTTGTAGCAGTGGCATTGATTTCATCCATCCTTTCAATCTACTACTACCTCCGCCCGATCGCTATAATGATCGGATCCCATCCTGAATACGGGTCCATTAAAACAACGCATCTTCCAAATCGCCTTGTCGGACTGATCACTTGCATCTTAATTGCAGTGCTATCTATTTTTCCTTTTTCTTTCTGGAAATTCTTTACGGAGACTAACTAACTGTGGATATCCCCCCATTTCATTCTTCGGTCATTGTTATTCTGACAGCAGGTTTTTTCCTTGCGACCCTACTTGGTGTACTTACGCAAAAAGCTAAATTATCCGCTGTACCCGGCTATTTGATTGCAGGTTATCTGATCGGCCCCTACTCTCCCGGATTTGTTGCCGATGTGCATATTGCCGAACAACTAGCCGAAATTGGCGTGATCCTGATGATGTTCAACGTGGGCTTGCATATCAATATTAAAGATCTTTTGAATGTAAAAAGAGTCGCTATACCGGGAGCCATCTTTCAAATTCTCGTCAGTGCCACACTCGGAGTCGTCCTCATTAAGTACCTCGGCGGAAGCGTAGAAAGCGGCCTCATCTTCGGAATTGCCATCTCGGTCGCAAGTACGATGATCCTTGTTAAGCTCCTGACAGACCATAAGCTTCTCAACACCGAAAAAGGCCACATTTCCATCGGATGGCTGATCGTGGAAGATATCATTACGGTCCTTTTTCTAATCCTAATCCCCGTTCTTGCCATCATGGAATCAAGCGGCGATATGATGATTGGAGAGACAATCAAAGCAATTGCACTTGCCCTCTTCTATTTTACCTTGCTTGTGGCCTTCATGATGACCATCGGCCGCAAGTACGTCGAATGGGTCTTAAATTTCATCATCAAAACTAAATCACGAGAACTGCTGACACTCGCCGTTCTTGCACTCACTTTCCAGATTGCCATTGGTTCAGCCTACTTTTTTGGCATGTCCATTGCCCTTGGTGCCTTCATTGCCGGCGTTGTGATTGGTCAAATGCCCAACCAAGATGAGATCGGAAAAAACGGCGAAGGTCTAAAAGACGTCTTTGTGATTATATTCTTTCTTGCCATCGGGATGCTTTTCAGCCCAACCGCCCTATTCAGCAATAAGACCCTGTTTCTTGGCACACTTGCAATCGTCCTCCTGATCAAGCCGCTCGCGGCCTTCATCATGGTCTACATTCTGAAATACCCCGTAAAGACAGCCGTCCTTGTCGCCATCGGCCTTGCCCAGATCGGTGAATTTTCCTTCATCGTGGCAGAAGAGGCCAACCGGGTCAAGCTCCTCCCGGACGAAGCCTACGACATCATTGTCGCAACCGCCCTCATCTCCATCGCCATTAACCCCCTACTATTCCGCTGGTACGACGACTGGTGCGAGAAATCTATAGAAAAAAAACATCATTAATATTTGGGCTTTTTTGGCTTTGCCGACCGTGGTCGTCGCCGACGACCACTAATGCGTGCTCGGCCCTTCGCAGGGTGACTCACCATCCTATTACCCATAAGTTTAATATAGAAATTCAACACAGAGGCACAGAGACGCTGAGGCACAGAGAAAGGGT
>CAZOAX010000046.1:0-10449 GCA_964577735.1 uncultured bacterium | reverse complement strand
AGCCAGTCCTTGGGGTTGTTTTCTCCTTCATCATTCCTTATGTCACCTATATTATCGCCGACATGCTTTCAGTTTCAGGCGTTCTTGCTGTCGTTGTCAATGGGTTGATCGGTGCAAGGCTTATCCACCAACATCACTCCCCCTTAAGGCGCGTACTTGGCTATGCTGTCTGGGATGTGTGGATCATCCTTTTAAACTGCCTTGTTTTTATTTTGATTGGGCTGCAGATCCGAACGATCACAGAAAAAATGTCCCATCATGAACTGGCCACCTATTCTGCCTATGCTCTTTTATTTGCGCTTACCATGGTCATCGTTCGGATGATCTGGGTCTACACTAGAGCCGGAATAGTATATCTCAGACATCCAAGCAATCCTTCTGAGCTGATGAAAGAATCTGCAATTGCCGGTTGGGCCGGCATGCGTGGGATCGTGTCACTCGCTGTTGCACTTTCGTTGCCATTTAATGTAGATGGACGGAACGAAGTGGTCTTCATGACCTTTATGGTGATCCTCATTACACTTCTCGTCCCCGGCCTCACCCTCCCTCTTCTCATCCGCTCTCTAAATCTTCATCCAGCCAATAAAGCCTCCATTGAATATGAAATCAGACAGCAACTGGCCCGTTTTGCAAAAGAAAAACTGAAAGAATTGCACCAGGCAGAAAAAATTACCCAAAAGGAATTCCGCTTCCTCACAAGCTATTTTCACTCCCAGCATAAGGTACTTGAACTCGCCCATGAAGAGGAACAATTATCTAACTTAGAACTCGCAAGACGTGAGGTCATTCATTATCAGAGACTTAAACTTATGGAGCTTTGGAAATTCCATGAGCTCGACGATAAGCATCTCAATCACCTTGAAAGTGAGCTTGATATGCTGGAAACCCATTCCGCCCGAGCCGAACTCAAAAAATAAAACCCTTTAACTATAAGCAACTTACAATTATAATTATGGGGTGGAAAATAATTATTGGACTATTTGTTCGGAATGCTCCGGGAACAGCAAAAAATACTTGCGGCTTCGCAAGAATGCAAAACTCCGGTTCCAGGCCGCAATTAATGAATATGAAAAAGACAAGAGCCAAGGCGTTCGCCCTAAGATCACCCAATATCTTTGCGATAATTGTAATGGCTCCGGTCTGATCGCATCGTCCAGCCCCCCTAAAATTGATGCAGAGAAGTTTCCCCATGTGGCCATTATTGGTGCAGGCATAGGAGGCATCGCTTTAGCTGTCGCCTGTTTGCATCGCGGCATTCCTTTTACCCTCTATGAACGGGATACAAGCTTTGATGCTCGCGCACAAGGCTACGGACTTACTTTGCAACAAGCAAGCAATGCCATTAAAGGTCTTGGTATTTTATCTTTAAAAGATGGGTGCCACTCTACTCGCCATGTAGTGCATACGACTGACGGAAAGGAAATCCTGGAATGGGGTATGCGAACCCACGCCAATTTCAATAAGGCACCCAAGCGAAAAAACGTGCACATCCCGAGGCAAGCCTTGCGCTCAGCCTTACTTGAACAATTAGGTGGTCCGAGTGCCGTTCAGTGGGGGCATCGCCTAGTGAGTATTGAAGGCAATGAACTATCTTTTCAAGTTAATGGCCAGATGAAAACCGTATCGGCAGACTTAGTGGTTGGTGCCGATGGAGTGCGTAGTGCCGTGCGTAGTCTGGTTGTAGATAACACCCCTCTACGTTACCTTGGCTATGTTGTTATTCTTGGCATTTGCCCATTAGAAGGTCTTGAAAGCCCCCTGCTTGACTCCAGCACCGTATTTCAAACCGTGAATGGCATCGAACGGATGTACATGATGCCCTACTCAAGCGATTCCATCATGTGGCAGTTTAGCTTCCCAATGGAAGAAAATGACGCAAAAGCTCTACAAGGAGCTCAAAGTCTTAAAGAAGAAGCTCTTAGGCGAGCGGCAGATTGGCATACGCCTATTCCTCAAATCTTATCCGCAACCTTACCCGAATTCATTACAGGCTATCCCGTTTACGACCGCGAATTACTAAAGCCGGAATTATTAACAGGCTCTGTCACTTTGATTGGCGATGCAGCCCATCCCATGAGCCCCTTTAAAGGGCAAGGGGCCAATCAGGCCCTTCTTGATGCCTTGGCACTGGCCCGTCAAATTTCATCTGCATCTCAATGGAGGGAAATTGGCCTTCGGGAAGCCGTACTGACTCCATTTGAAGAAGAAATGCTTGCGCGCAGTGCCGCAAAAGTGAAGGATTCAGCTGAAGCGGTGGAACTGCTTCATTCCAAAGGCGTACTACGGGAAGGTCCCGGACCCAAAAATCGCTGTTTGAAGGGCTGCAAATGATGACTAATTGCCTTATATGGCAAATGATGGGAAATTGCCGACCTGTATTTGGAGATGAGGAAATTGTCATCACAGGACAGGTTTTGGCAGACGGCCGAGGCGATTGGGCGGCTATTCGCCATATCCAAAAATGCCTTCAAAAGAAATTCCCAGATAGAATCGTCCGTATCATTGCAAGCTCAGCTCAGAAATGGGAAGGAGCGTTAGACACCTCCAAGATCAAAGCTCTTGACCTTGTGTTTTATCAAAATAGTGAAAACGAAGGGATAAACGTTCCCTTAAATGCTTTTGATATAAATGCAAACATTATCGATAAAGTACAAAAAGCCGGCGTTGTCATCTCAGCAGGAGTCGATATCAGTTCAGTCTTTGAATCGGTTTTTGATGAGATTCATGAAAAATGCATTAAAATTAAAGAACATGATTTTAGCACCGCAATTAGAAGCGCTCCGCTTTTTGGAAAGACCCGCCTGCAAACTGGACTTGATACTAAAGGAGACAGACTTGGAATATTTATCGCAAAAGATAAACAATACACCTGGGATAATCTTAGCTGCCCACATTTAAAATCCCTTCTTAAATCAAGTCACAGTTTGTTTTTTGGATATCTAAGCAATCAAACAGTTTGCAAGCGTTTTATTCGGGATGCCCTGGTCTTTGCCGAGACCCATTTAAAAGATAAATCGATCGATATCTGCATGGTTGGATTAAGCACTTTACAATTGCCCTATGAATACTTAGAAAGCATAGGATATGGTTCAGCACTCTTTATTTCATTCAATGGAGATAAAATTCAGGAACAAGTGGTCCGTTTCGCAAATGGCAAACAACTACGTGTGATCATTCCGACGTCTCTTACCCCAAAAGATTTTAAGATCCTCATGAGTCTAAGCGCGCCACTTGTGGGATGTAGAGGAGATGACTCACTGGCTCTTGCGTTATCATTTGGCAAAATCCCCTGTTATGAAAACCGCTTTGAATCTAAAACCCTTGGCCTCCTCCATCGGATCGAAGCGCAATTTACCCAAAACTCCTCCCTTTACCAATATTGCAAAGAAGGGAATGCAGCCCTTCCCGGACTTGCTGAACAAGCCAAACAATTGGGCCTGTTTGTACGGAAAAACATGGACTTTAATCCTATCTTAAGAGGGATTGTCAACGAGCGGCTTCTCCGGGAAAAAGACCCCGACTTCGCTGCCCGGATAGACATTTTACGCGAGGGGAATCTGCCAGAAGAAGAGCTCAAGATTCAATTCAACGCACTCCTTTTGGAGAAGCAAATGCTTGTAGAAACGCATCCAAGATCATCGTAAGATAAGCTTGTCCGTCCTTTTTTTGACATTCCCCCATGACAGCACTTGAGATAAATAAGATCATCAGGTCTATATCCACATCCGTTTTGATCTCGCCCCGTTTTTGCAGCTCAGACAAAACAGGGCGCCAGTTATCAGGTGAAAAGGTTGTACCGCCCGCAAGCTTCCCTTTTTTAGCTTCAAGCTTTTGCCAGGCCATCATCCGGACCACTTCCGGATGCGATGAATACAGCTCAAACCGGGAAGTCACAATTTGCTGCAGGACAGCCTTAAGTCCTTGTTTTGCATCCAGCGCTACATCATCGGCATACTTATCCACAAAATCATTTTTAACACTTTTCCAAAGCTCCTCCTTGGAAGGAAAATAATGGTAGATCAAACTTTGGTTGATCTCGGCAGCTTTAGCAATTTCGCTCATCGAAACGCCCTCAAATCCTCTTTTAACAAATAGAGTGCTTGCCGTTTTCAAGATTTTTTTTCTGGTATTTGCGTAAGCCGCCGCTCTTGATTTTTCCATCCGCCCGCATTTTCATTGACTGATCGTTCAATCAATGATATTATACTATTTAAAAAAGGAAGTCCACATGTCAAAACAACATTTCATCCATAAAGTATTAAAAGAAGTCGTTGAGGACATGAATGCCGATGAAAAAATCATCGCGCAGTACTTCTCCCCTTCCTATATCCAGCATGTGGATGGCCACACCTTGAATTATGATGCATTCATCGAGCATATGCTAGCGCAAAAAGCCATTTTAGCCTCTGCCAATGTGACGATAGAAAGATGTGTAACAGAAGGAGATCACATCAGCACCATACACGTCGTCGATGCCATCAAAAAAAGTGGCGAGCCTATTTCCGTCAAAGTGATCGCCCATATGGAAATTACAGACGGCAAAATCACTTTCTGCGATGAACTGACCCATGTCTTGAAAGGCCAGTCCGAAGATAGAAAGATTTCTAGTGTGCACTAAACTTTTAAGAGAAACCGGCGCCAGTTTAGACAGGTAATCTTCATCACTATTAGCCCCATAAGATCCTTGGGAAGGATAGTATCACACATTATCAATGTTTTTACATCGTTGAACATGTCATCGCGGATTTCTTTTTCGACTATCTCTATCTGAGCTCGACCTTCATCTGAAAGCTCCCCACAAATCTCTTTATCGCCACCATGCACGAGAAGCAGCTTAATCAAACCAAGTTGCCCTATTTTTTCTACAGCCACCCATAAAGGCGTGACCCCTTTTGGTATAAAGCACCCTAGCTCACGTCCATTCCATTGTTTGCGATTGGCTAAATTAACGTTAGCTCCAAGTTCACATAAGAGTTGGCTTGCCTTAAAAGCGATTTCTCTGGATTCAGGGTCTCTACTCTTACCTATCAGAACAATACAATCTAACAACGGCGTGCAAAAACCGCTCCCCCTATTGATGAGATCTCTCCCCATCTCATATTTTACAATGTACGTGACAAGACCCATGTTTTCTTTATCTGCGGCCATACCTAATGGATGAAACCCATGAAAAGTTTCATCTGTTTTGTATTCGCGATTCTTCCAGTAGAGATTACTAAACTGATCGTTAGTTGTATTTTGATGAATTTGGAAAATCCATTCAGCTTTAGCTGAATGCTCGCCGAATGATGGATACTGAATAGTCATTTGGCTCCTTATAAAATGCTTTATATTTTATAGAAATAAGGATAAATAAAGCAATATACGGGGTTTTAAAATGATATTACATTTATTCTTCCTGCTCTTATGTTCAACCGCAATGGCCGATGACAAGATCTTCTTTCAGCCAAATACCACGCAAATTTTTACAGAGTTGTATCAGGCGCATGGACTGCTTGATCCCCCATCACGAACTTTTTTTGAAGAGGCACTCTATTTAGATCAGTCGGTTCCGCCGGGTCTTATTCCATTGCAGCCCTCGAATGAAGTGATCTTTGGACATGCAGATGATGTACTCTCCAACTTCCATCGCAATGTCAAAGACCTTGAGCTCTATGTCGATCCAAGCAAGCCAAAGCCATTCTTCTACACCGCATCCGGCTCAAAGCACTTGATCGTAGCACTTGTTTTTGCGATTGCGATGTCTGAGCCGAATAAAAAGTTCCTATTTGTAGAACAAGCGCCATTTTACTCAGGACACTCCAACGCAGTGAATCTTTTTCACTTTCCGAATGCGCGATTTGTCTCATTTCATGATGTTTCAGAACTTAAACCAGCTCCAGATGAAATTTTGGTGGAGTTTGTCACTTCACCAAATAATCCCGATGGCAAATTTCGCAAACCGCAAACAGATGCGAAGATCCTCATTGGAGACTTTGTATTTGCCTCCTCTGCTTTTGGGATGGACGGCACAGGCTATTTGAATAATAACCTGGCATGGGTGCGAGAAGCTCGCTCTAGTGGAAAACATCTCTTTAGTTTTAACTCCGCTTCCAAGCAATTTGGCAAAACAGGCACAAGGGTTGGATATATTTGGTACCCCCTCTATGATGATTATGCAGCCCTTATTTTTGATAAGTTTTTTGACTACATCGCTTCTTCCACTGTCGCTGGAGGGTCAACCGGACTTGCGGAGTTCTTGAATCTAATCAAAGCATTTGCTGATCTGCCAGATCATGGGAAAGCGTTGCGTGACGAGGCCAACAAGAGCCTAATGAAGCGGCATGAACTTGTAGAAAAGGAAATATTGCATCGTTATCCTGGATCACTCGTGACAAGCATTCCCGGAAGCCCCACATTCTTTGCCAAGATCAAAGATAAGCGCATTCCAGAAAAACAGGCATGGGAAGTTCTTGCAGAGGATTTCGATGTCAGTGTCAATGATGCTTCAACGATGGGCGAATCCAAAGAATTCATCCGTATGAACATCTCAGGCTATAGCGTAGGAATTGTGGACTTCCTAAATAGATTAGCTGGCGAGAAAAAATATAAAATTTCAGATGTTCTCTTGACTTCCGCCCATGAATGCTCATCGCGTATTGTGACCGGGACTTATTATGTACGTCCGGGTGATTGCCTTGTTTCTGTAGATGCCTCAAGAGGCCCTGTAGATATTCACTTAACACCTTTTTTTGCCTATGATGTAACGGAAGTGACCATCAAAAAAATCGACTCATCAGAAAACCCCGTCACTGTTAGAACAGATAAAGCATCGCATGTGCTTAAAGTAGCTGGTGAAAGTATCAAAGCGAAATGGTCTCTAACTTGGGAATGGATCGAAGAAAAGGTACCTGCCCTGAAATGAAAAAAGAAGCTGACTACCTCTGGACAACCGGTCATGGCCTTTACATTCTCCTTGGTCTGCTCACATTCGGAATTTTTGTCTCCCCTCTCCTTATTGAAAAGGGGCTATTTTCTGATCTGCTGACAGAATTTGTATTTGCCCTTATTTTAATCACCGGTGTGTTTACCATACCTTGCAGTACGCTCACTTTAAGATGTGGTATTCTTTTACTTGGCTTCCTTGCCGTTGCGGCACGTGCAATGCATAAGTACGATCAATCCAATTTGGCTCTTATCAATCTAGACAATGCGATCGGACTCCTCACCCTGATCGTTTTTTCCATTTTACTCATTAAGCATTTCCTTATAGACAAGGCCCTTTTACGCCATCGGATCACGGCAGCTGTCGCCGTCTACTTGATCTTTGGCGTCCTCTTTGCAAGGCTCTATGAAATGGTCCATCTATTGGATGCAAATGCTTTTAATTCAACACACCTGCATCTATTTTCCTTTGTTTATTTTAGTTTTATCACTTTAACGACAATGGGATATGGGGATATTGTGCCAGTCAGCGTTGCTGCAAGAAGCCTTGCCATGCTGGAAGGGATCGCAGGGCAACTCTACATGATCATCCTGATCTCCTCCCTCGTCGCCGAATTCTCCGCCCAGAAAATGCAATCCAAACAAGAATAATTAAACGCTCGTGCCCGCATTCTGCGTGCACTAAAGGCGCAAAGACGCAAAGCCTTCGGCAGGATAATCAACTATAGGCAAAAAGCATCTTATTCATTTTTTTTTGTGCAATGCACAAAAAAATGTGATGACAGGAAGAAAGTTCCTTTCTTCCTGTTTATAAAATTTGCAATTTAGAAGTTATTTTGCCGAAGGCTTGGCGTCTTTGCGCCTTTAGTGAGCGCTGTAAGCGCGCACGAGCGTTTAATTTTCTAACTCTTTAACCTGCATTGTGTATATATCAATATTTTGTTAGAGATATTACTTTAAACAGCCTGAGTGAGTAGCCATGCCTTTTCAAGACTTTCGCGAATTTCTGACAGCGCTTCAGAGTAAAGGCGAGCTCATTGATGTCGATCGCAAGGTCGATTTAAATTTAGAAGTGGGAAAGGCGCTTAGGAAAAGTGCAGCTATTTCTGGCCCGGCGATTGTATTTAAAGACAATGGAACTCCATACCCTTTAGTTGGAGGGGTTTACAATTCAAGAGCAAAAGCGTTAATGGCTTTTGAGGCGACAGAGGATAATGTTCTTGAAAAGATTCTCACAGGACTCAATCATCCGATTCCAGCAAAAATTGTCACAAGCGGGCCGAGCCAAGAGAATGTCATTTTGGAAGCGGATGTGGATCTTTCCAAATTACCTATTCCTAAATATAGTCCGACTGATGGCGGTTCTTATATTACAGCTGGAATTGTCGTGAGCTCTGATCCAGATACGGGAATCACCGATATTGGCAATTATCGTTTTGAATTAATCGACAATAAGACTTTATCATTTTTAGCGCAGCCCAATCACCGGTTTGGGAAGAATATCGCCAAAGCAAAGAAAAAAGGATTTAAGACCTTCCATGCAGCGCTCGTGATTGGTGTTGATCCAATGATCGCCTATACATGCCAGTTTCAGATGACTGATGAAACGAGTGATTTTGATGTTGCGGGAGGATTAAAGGGTTCTGCCGTAGAACTTGTTAAGTGCAAAACCATCGATGAGAAAGTGCCAAGCACAGCTGAATTTGTGATCGAGCTTGAAATAGATCTGACTCAAAATGTCTTTGAAGGACCCCTTGGAGAATACACCGGTTACTACACGCCCGGGTCACAAAAACCGGTCGCACGTGTGAAAGCGATCACGCATCGGAACACCCCCTACTTTCAAGCCTTGCTAACTGGTGTTCCGACAACTGAGAACCATATCCTGAAACAACTTCCTTTCGAAGCTTCCTTTTTCAATGAAATGCGAAAATCATTTCCGACACTCAAAAAAGTTGCCATCCCTCCATCTGGAGGAGTTTCATTTTATATTGTCATCGGAATGGAACCTCGATTTGACGGCGAAGCAAGACAAGCAATCCTGGCTGCTATGTCGACCAATTTACGCCCAAAAATTGTCGTGGTTGTCAATACCGATGTGAACGTTCAAAATCCAAACGAAGTGGAATGGGCCCTTTCCTTCCGGATGCAACCGCACTCAGACGTCGTTTTGATCGACAATTTACCTGCTGGTCCCTTGGATCCTTCGATCCTGGATACAATTCCACTCAATGCCCGTACAGCCTCGTCTATCGGCATCGATGCCACCTATCCCTTTGGGTCTGTTGTCGCAGAGGCAGGGGAAAATCCTCCTGAAGAAAAAGACAAACTCTACTTTAAAGTCGCTGAAATACCGGGCTGGCAAGATTATGACTTCCCGGAATTAGATAAAGGAACAAAATGACAACGATTGAACATGAAATCAAAATCAAAGCATCTCCTGATAAGGTCATCCAAGCTTTAAGTACTCTTGATGAAATTAAAGCTTGGCATACTGCGACCATTGAGGGACGCCCAGGCGGTGTTTTACTCTTTAAGGGAAGAGATAAACCTGATTTTGAATGGAGGGTCACGGTGGATGACACCACGAATGTGACTTGGGAGTGTATCGATGGCCCCGGTGATTCCATTGGCACAAAAGCGATCTATGATATTTATAAAACCGATGATGGCAGAACATTAGTGGAGTTCAAACACACCTCCTGGCCAAGCCGAGAAGGTAACTTCGTCAAATGCAATACGCTTTGGGGTATTTTGCTGCATCACTTAAAAAACTACGTAGAAACCGGCAAACAAGCTCCTGCCCTACTTTAAAAAGAGACGACTATGCCACAAATCGACCTTCCCGACTTTGTAGATGCGCTGGATAAAGCAGGATTTTTAGTCCGCATCAAGGATGAAAAAAGAGTCGATGAGCTTCCTAAAATCATGGAAGAGAATCCCACTAAAGCAGTCCTTGTTGAAAAGGTCAAAGATTGCAAATTTCAATTCCTTGCCAATGCCTATTCCAATCAAGACATGTATGCATGGGCCCTTGGCTGCAAAAAAAGTGAAACAGGCGACATCATGGCAGCAGTGGGCTCAAAGCGCATCAAGCCAAACATCGTCCAAACAGCCCCTTGCAAAGATGTGATCTTGAAAGGCGATCAAATCGATTTAACGATGTTCCCTTGTTTCTTACATCATGAACGGGATGGAAATGCCTACACCAACGATAATATGGTCATCAGCAAAGATCCTGAAACAGGCGTGACAGACTGGGGCATCTATCGCAGCATGTTCCGCACTAAGACCGTGAAAAGTTTTGATATGACATGCACTTCACATAGACAGCGTTTAAATGCACTGAAAGCGCAAAAAATGGGAAAAAACCTCCCGATGGCAGTTGTGATCGGTGGTCCGATCGTAGATAAAATTGCAGCTTTGACATCGGTTCCAAACGATGTCGACGACTGGGAGGTGCTTGGAGGGGTCTACGGTCATCCGGCAAATTTGGTGAAATGTGAAACACTTGACCTCTATGTA
>CAZOAX010000045.1:0-10602 GCA_964577735.1 uncultured bacterium | reverse complement strand
TTATGCTCTTAGTCGACGACTAAAATCTGTCCAACTTATATACGGGGCTAGAAGGCAAAGAGAGCGGTCGCTGGATAGTCGAAATGCAACACTCGCTTTTTCGGAAAAAGAATATTCGGCTTCTAAAGTAGCCATTTTTGAAGGCACAAACTTAGGTCTTGAATCTCCAAAAATATCCGAACACGGCGTTTTAGTATTTGCATCACATACCGTATATGACGGTATACTTACGGTATATGACTACTGATGCCAGGATCGATTCACAGAAAATCCTTGATAAACTGTCGCTCGAGGAAGATCGGGAGAAAGTATCTCTTTATCTCTCTAGGCGACTTTATGAACGGTTCAAAAAAGCCTGTGGGTCTGCTCCGGCTTCTAGAGTCATGGAAGAGTTGATGAAAGGATTTTTGGAAGATCTATCGAAAACAAAAAGGAGCGGTAAGACTTAAGCCTGGGGCAGGGATTCCTGGTCTACTCGGATAATGTCAAGAACGTTAGAATTTAAAAATGCTGGAAAGACACCTCAACAAGAATCATCACCAATCTACTAAAGAAGCACTCTCTTCAATAAAAGAGGGCATGTCGCATAATCAGAAGATTGCTGATTGGACACACAACCTCTATAAGTACCCAGCTTGTTTTCCCCCAAGTTTTCCTCGTTCAGTCATTAACAGTTTTTCAAAGCCTGATGATTGGATAATGGACCCTTTTGTTGGGGGAGGAACAAGTGCTGTCGAAGCCCTGGTCGCAAGAAGAAACTTCGTTGGCACAGATATCAATGATCTTGCGATCTTTTCCGCAAAGTTAAAGACCATGCTACTTTCAAAAGCGGATATCAGAACACTAGATAATTGGGCGAAAAATTTGACTGGCAAGAATGTCGCGCCAGAGGTTCGTCAAAACGATGAGTTTTATTTTAAAAATGTCCCTAGAGTTGTTGAGAATTCCACGCGTAAGATATTCGCGGCTATCCGGCAACTTCCCTCAAAGCGCACTCAGAATTTTGCGAAAGGCGCCCTTTTAAGACTAGGTCAGTTAGAAATTGAACAAAGGTTATCTGTTACTGACTCGACTCACGCCCACCGTGTATTTAAGCAAATTTTAAATATGAACATTGAGCAGACTTTAAAGTTGAATTTAGAAATCGAACATGGTCCGGTGGACTTCATTCCTTCGACAAGTATTGACATTGCAAATGCTACAGAGCCAGGAATTGTAGATGTTTGGAGTCGAAGCAATCGGCAGTTTAGCTTAGTCTTAACCTCGCCACCATATCCAGAAAGACATATTCTTTATCACAAATGGCAAGTGAATGGTCGATCCGAAACTCGCCTTCCATATTGGATCATTGAAAGCGATCAAATTGAAAACGAGCCGTTCTATACGATGTCATCTAGAGATAGCTCTGCCAGTCTTGAAATTTATATTTCAAATATGATGTTGGTATTTGAAAACATAAATCAGGTAATGCAGAAGAATGGGGTCTTTGTTCAAGTCTTAGCGTTCAGTGATATCAAAAATCAGCTTCCCTTGTATCTGGCAGCCATGAACGAGACCGGATTTGAGGAAATTCGTAATATTGATCGTGGAAGCCATGATGGCCGATTATGGAGAGAAGTTCCAAATCGTAGATGGTTTAATAGGGTTGAAACCCGACAACTCAAGTGCAAAGAGGTGGTTTTGTTCCACCGCAAATCTAGATCGGTCTAAAACTCTGAATAGTGCTTCGATACCCATCTTCTAAAAGTGCCAAAAGCATCTTCAAGTTCTTTTAAAACCGTAGGCTTCAGTTCGGAGTGCAGTTCATTTATAGAAGCCTCATGCAGAGCCAGGGTGTAAAATAAATGAATTAAATTTTTTCTAAATTTATCGTCGTCGTCTTCTAGAAATAGGGCGGCATAGCCAGGATGTTGTTCATTAATAAACAAGGTTACATCGCCATTCTTGTTCTTTTTAAAATCCCATAAGTTCCCGTATGACAACTTTTCTTTTAGGATGACGAGCTCTTCTGATTGCTTCGCCTCAGTTACATTTTCCTCATCAATTGTCTTTTGTTTCTCATCGTACTCGGGTATTGCCTTTTTTCGACGCTGTTCAATGTTATACTGAGCAATTGCTGAATCTTTACTAAGGTTAAGATTCTTGACGTTTTTAGAAGAGGCTTTACGCATATTATTTCTCTGTATTTGCGCTCCCTCAGCCCGGAAAAGCTCTTCGCCCCGAGATACGATGTCTCTTATATAAGAACCGATTTTTTCTTTGAGGAGCTCTTCTACCTTCAATTGAGTTTTGGTATTGTCTAGTCCCATTAACTCGTCTCCGGCCTCATCAAACTCCATCAGAACTCTTGTTGAAGCATTGTGGTGAAGAATGGTATTTTTAGATGCGAGCCCAAGCCATCCACCTAAAGTTATTAGGCGACCATTTCTCAATGTATAAACCCCTTGTTCATCTAACTTTACTAGCCCCCTCGAGGCGGCTTCACTGTCGTCGACATTTCTTTTTAGAAAATACTTATAATTTTTTTTATCATCTTCAGCCCAAAAGGCCCCTCTCCCAACATAAGCGCCTTGGATTCTAAATACCGCCTTCTTTCCTTCATAATCTACATTTATGGTTTTCTTCTCAAAAAGTTCATATTTGTTTTTTGGAGCATTCTTTTTTAATCCGCGCATCAGGGGATCGAGCGGACGAACTTCTTGATTGTTGATGATTATCTTTAACTCACCGTTATCAATCATCTGAAAATATACTAGGCCGAGTAAGTTTCTTAGAGATTCGAGAGCCTGATCGATGACTTTCCTTTTATTTACTTTAGTTATTTCTAATACAGTTCCGTGACCGTCTTTGCAGTAAGACTTAAAAATATCGGTAACCGTATGGTCAGTTTCAAAATAGTGATCTGGGTCCTTAATTTTTGAAACTTTCTCTTTATCAAGCTCAATATATTCAAACTTTGAGCCCTCAGATTTGGTATGGATTTCCAAACAGTCCCCAAGCGAGAATGAAGCAGATTTCATTCCAATGCCAAACTTTCCACGCTTACCTTTTCGCAGATGTGCCTTCGTGCTACCGGCTCTCCACGGGGTAATGGCTGTCTCCAGTACATCACTATTCATACCATCCCCATCGTCGGCGATAATAATTTCATCTTTATCTGCTTTAATCCAAATCCTTGCGGCGTTGGCATCGATAGAGTTATCAACTAGATCAGCGATTGCTTCATGGAACGCGTATTGAATACCTCGGATCGATAGATATAGATCCGAGGGTGGTACTTTCATCTGTAATTTACTCATGCTGCATAACTCCAATGCCGTCGCTAGCTGGAAGCTCGAGTCGCTGAATGCTGAGAACCTTATGACCAACTACTGACTGAATATCAGAGTAAATATGGACGGTGTTCTCAACAACTGAATCAAGCTGACGCTCTCGTTGTTTCCAACTCTTTGAAATTGCTCTTTTTTCTCTCTCTAGATCTTCTCTCATTTGGTGAAAACTCTCAACAATTGCTTCAAGCCGTTGACGAAAGACGGGATTGGTTAAGTAGTTGTATAGTATATCAGCTTTTTCATGACGAGCCGTCGAGATCACAACCGCTTGGTGAACGTCAATCAAACTTTGTCGAGCCACTTGTGCAACGCTGATTGCGACCACGGTATCGACGACCCATATACCTTGGTCTAGATAGGCACCAACTTTTCCTTTCGGCATCGTAGCAGTTACCAAGATTGCTAGTTCAGCACCGAGCTCGTTTCGATCTTCTCTTAATTTATCCAGCCAGGCTTGCTGAAAAGATTTAGTTTGTTTTACTTCCCAAAGGATTCGACCAGCTCTCTGGCCAGAGCGTGTAACAACCGATTGAATCAGATCTCCACCACTCACACCTTTTGGTACATCCTCAATGCCGTCTCCAGGAAACGCCTCTCTCAGTAACGAACCAATTTCATCTTCAAAAATTTCTCCATGAACTTGTTGAGAACCTTGTTCAGCCTTTTGCTTCATCTCAACTAGCTGCTTTCGCAATTCCGAAATAAGCTGTTCTCGTTCGACATCTTTCCTGTGAAAGTCTTCTGCAATCTGTTTCGTTAACTTTTCTTTTGCGGTTGCCACCTGTTCAGAGGTCTTTCGTTCGATTTCTAACTCGATCTCTTTTTCTTTTTGTTCGACTTCTGACATCTTCTTTCGCAAAGAAACTTCATTTTTCTGAGCTTCTAGGAGTTTTTCATTAGCTTTTCTTATTTCATCTTCCTTAGCATTGATTGCGATTTTGTTTTCTGCTTTCATTTGAGCTTCTTGCGCTTTAAGTGCTTTCTTCACTTCCTCTTGAGCCAGCTCTTGTGCTGCAATTTTACCTTTCCGCTCCGCCTCTAATAGCTGAGTTTTCATAGACTTAATTTCTGCATCTCGTTTTTCTACGATTTCTTTGGTTTCTTTGGAAACCATTGCTGTGATTTCATTAGTGAGGGCTTCGTTTAACGGAAATTGGTGGGCACATTCTGGGCAAGTTGCTTGTATTGATTTCATTTTTAAACTCCTAAATTTTTATTTTGTAAGTGATAGCAGTCCCATTGACATCAATGAGACTGATTGGATTTTGAATGGCTCTAATTACTTTGCGAAGTGGTACATCAACGATGTATATCCAGGCGGCTGTTCCCAGCGCCTGGAGGCTGACTCGTTCTCGCTCCGTTAAAAAAATATAGCCATTATTCGATGCGGATTTGACTTCAATAAATCTCGGTGAAGGGTCTTGGGGTGAGTTGCAGCTTTGAATATCAAAGCCCAACCCATGACGATTTCCGACATACTTAATCTTAGACGCACCTTCCGGTCCGACTCGTAACTTTTCATAGGCGACCGCAACCTCTTCGGCTGCGTCACCTCGAAGTTTTCGACTCATAACCCACCGCCAGCGTGTTGTTTTAATTGCCTTAATGTAGCTCTCTGGTCGGCAAGTTTAAGAAATTGGCGATTTACAGTTCTGCGAAGGTCAGGATCAGTAGGAACGGCATACACATACTTGAACCCGCCATTTGGAAATACATTTGGACGACGGATGCGATACTTTGATTGAAAGAAATCTGCCCCGGAATTTGTTACCTCATAAAAGATTGCCATACGAGCGCCGCTGTACTGGAGATTTAACCCAGTTGAGCCGACGCGGTAGTTAGCAATCAACACTTTGCAATCAGGATTGTGATTGAATTCGTTGATAGCTTTCTTTTGAAAGTCCTTATTTCTGCCGTGGCTAAGTTGCTCATCTGTGCAGTTATCTACAAAGAATGAGCCACTTAACACTGTTCGTGGTATTCCCTGAAAAATGTTGTAAGCATCTTGCAGGGCTCGGTTGGTAGAGGTGAAAATTACAACCTTATGACCTGCTGCAAGTTCTGTCTTCACAGATTCAGATATTTTGTTATTCAAGTCCTGAAGGTCTTCAAATTCGATATTCTCCGTATCTAATGGAGCGTACGGAACATCGTCTTCATCCGTTACGAAGGCAACGCCCCTTAGTAGAGCATAGTCTTGAGTTGGAATACCATTGCTATACGCATCTTCAGGTTGGGGTAGACCCACTAAACCAATGTAGCCTCGCAAATCTTTTGGCCCCAAAGGCAAAGGTGTAGCGGTAGATACAATTACCTGGTCAAAGAGTGGGGCAATGGCCTGAACACCTTGAGAGCGTTTTGACGCCACATTTTTCACAGAGTGACCTTCCTCAATAATAAGTAGGGTCTCACCATCAAACTCCTGGAGCCTAGCTGCAATCGAGTCGCGTAACTGAACAATTGAATCCACGCTAACAAGAACCACATCGTTTTCACCGTCCAAGATTTTGTTTTTGGCATTTTTTGTGGATAGGCCGCAGGTATCAACCATTGTGAGGTCGAAGTATCCGCGAAATCTCTCAAGCTCTTTAATGTACTCACCAGCACAGGCAGACGGGGCAATTACATACACAAGAACTTTGCCATTCTTATTTTTTTTGAACTGGGCAGAGCAAAGATTGAGTAGTGTTTTGCCAGCGCCACAGCCTGCGGCCAGTAATGCAAAATGCGATTGCAGTAATCTACGGATGCCGCGGCCTTGTAGCTCTCTGAGGCTAATACCCAAGTTTTTAATGAAGGTTTCAACATCAGCGTCGGTAACATCAGTTCGCATTGTTTGCAGCTTTTGGGTCCAAATCGTCAATCGAGCGTGTTCAGATGGATTTTCAATTTCGATATTTACTTCAACACCGTTTGCCCGAAGATAGTTTGCCAGATTAAAGGCTCTAAGCTGTGTTGTTTCGTATTGCTTGATTGCCTTCTGATGCGGGAGAGGTTGTAACACCAAATCGAATAAATCATTACAGTCGTCAGACCAATCGCAGACCAGACCAACGCTACCAAGAATTTTCACAGTGCAAATCATTTTGCACCTCGAGTGTTGATGTTGCTAAGAGCTGCTTCGAGTCGAGCAACTGTATCTTTAAATTCAGACAGACTTTCAGTCATTTCAGCGATGTCTGCGCGGTCAACTAGCTTTGCGAAAATTCTTCCTGAGAACTCTTTTACCTCAGTAACAACATTCTCAGTGTTGCGCTGGGTGCGAGCCAGGTTCGTCAAGCGTCGTAAATTTTGTACATCATTTAGGTAGTCTGGATTTTCTTGAATGGATTTATACACGGGATCAGATGGCGGCAAATCTGAAAGTCCTTCTACGGTTACTTTTAGATCGTCATGAGCAATTTGATTTTTAAGAAAGGCTTTCGCCACTTTATCAAGAGTAACAATTCTGCCGATTTCACCTTGGTCTCTTAATTCTTGAAATTTCGTTTCACAGATTTGGTCATAGGTTTCAAAGGCTTTAACTTGACCTGAGCGTTGCTGGGTTTTTTCACCTACAGATTTGCAGAAAGAGTCCATGCGTCCAAAAACTCGTTCGGCTTTAAGAATCTGGGGCTTGGTATAGCCCTTCTGCTTCCAAACGTTCATACGCTTTTCACGGTCAAGTTCATTTCTTCCTTTGAGGTCGTTATAGATTGCTTTGTATCTAGAAAAAGAAGCATGAGGAACTTTGGTCTGATGAATTTCGGGCCAATCTCTGACGTGTTCAACTTCGTCTGCAGTTAGTCCGTGAGCTACCCAGATGAGTGCAGATTTGGATTTTGTTCTTTTGGCCGCAAAAAATCTTCGATGACCTGCAATGAGATTGATTTTAGTTGTGCCGTCATCAGTATATCCAATCAACTGTTCAAACTGAGGATTGCAAGACCAACTTTTTTGAAGGTTTTCAAAAGCAATTGAATCTTCTTCAATGATTGCTTTTTCGTGCTCATCTTCGGTCATAGCTTCATCGGGTGCGAAGCGATTGTTAAGTTGGTTGAGTCCGATATCGTTAAGGTCGACACTGATAAGGTGCCAAGTGATCTCTCTCCCCAAGTCCTCGTTGAACTTGGTTTGTGTTTCTAGGGAATTGGTTTTTAAAAAAGGCGTAGATGTGCTCTCAAGAGCCATAAATATCTCCGTAATAATTGTTAGGTCAAAATGTCGAATTGAGCTTTAGCCAAAGCGAAGCACTGACCGAGTTTTTAGAACTAGGTTATAAAGAATCTGGATTTGGGGAATTTTATGATGAGATATTCATTTTCGGCTCCTGTTCACCTGCACAGCAGGGTCTTGTTGGAGGGACAATCTTTGCGCCTTTTCTTTCGAGCCCAAGCATTTCACAGAAACGCCTGAACAAAATGAAAGGGAGACACACGAATCCCTGTATTCTTCTTATAATATGTTGCTGCACAACATCTTGTCAAGATGACGACCCGCTGGAAAGCCTGTCGATAAAGGGTTTGCTGGATTTGCGGCCTAAAAATATGTTCTTTGGAAGAGGTCACTAAGTTGCTGTGATTGCTTATGTTTTGACCACATTTTGTTTAGTGGATGAGGGCAGTTTTTTCCACACTTTTTGACTGAAAATAATTTTTGAAACTGAATGAAGAGCCTATGATTTCCGGTCAGAGAAGTGAGAAAAGACAGGCCGACCCCTAAAAATATACCTCGGAACTTGTTGGTTTTGGTAGTAACGGCAAAACCTCGAGTATTTTCCCTCATCGCCGTTCAATGAGTAATAACCCGATCCAAACGAATTGCCGCCATATTTATAGCTTTTACGAGCAATATCTCGACATTTCTTCAAGATAGTTTTGGCCTCACCAACAGTAGAACAAGGTAAAAATGGCGAAAGATTTAAAGCTCCAAGAGCTTCGTTGGCCATATAGTTACCAACACCTGTCTGATCGCCATTGGATAACAACCAGGTAATTCTAGGAAGTGTTTTAAAGCCATCAGGAACGATGACTTTGTCGCGTGTCCAAAAACCTTTTTCTGGAGAAAAACCACCCAGAGCACAACTGCTATGGATCGGTTCTATAATTCTCCCGAAGCGACGAGGGTCTGCGTAATACACAATGTTTTTTTCAAAGTGCAGAGCCAAGAAGTAATGCCTCCGCCAATCTGCCGATTTTTTTGATAAATGAAACTGACCGGTCATTCCTAAGCGAAATTCCAATAACGGTTGTTCAGAGCCGCTTGTGTGCAGTTGGAGTGCTTTTCCATGGGCGTGGAACTGAATGGACTGTTTTACGAGACTTTTTAATTTCCTTCGAGCTGCGGTGGGCACAATGGTGGAACCCCAATCACTTTGATTGGGAAAAGTAACCTTCAGGATCTTCTGGTCACAGGATAATTCATTTAGGTCCCTGGCGTAAAGGGCCACCTCGGCTAGTTCGGGCATACTTCTTTATAGGCTCTAAATTGTGTTAAGTACAGATGCGGTGTATTTTAGAAGGACAAAATAAAGAGTGGGACCTTGTGAAAGCGAATCAGTGTAAAAAATGTGGCAACAGTGACTTTGGAAGCTATACCTCTTCTTCTAATGGTCGAATTTCAAGATATTGCCGACCGTGCAGAAGAGAGCGAGCGGATAATTACAGTAAAAGAAAGGCAAACAGCTCTGGTCGCCACACACAAAAAGAATGGCTGGCTTTGTTGAACCAGCATCCTGTTTGCCCGAGTTGTCGAAGACGCTGGTCTAAAATTCCACCGCGGCCGGATACTCGATACAAAAACACTTGGACAAAGGATCACATTCTTCCTCTAAGCCGAGGCGGCTCAGATGCTATTCAAAACATTCAGCCGCTATGCTATCAATGCCAATTTAAAAAGGGTTCAAAAGTAAGTTGATGTCACTTGAACATTTAGTTCGGCAATTGACCCATGTCTGGATGGCTTATAAACTATTGAAAACAATGCGGAGTCGTATAATCCGCCAAATTTGATAGTAGTCGAACTCCCGATAGTTTTTTCTGATGCATAAACCCCAAGCCTGAGCCGGGTGGGGTGAAATTCTGCAAACTGAATCACGTTTTCAAAAACCTTACGCTGATCCTGGAGCGGGGCCTTTTCGAGCGCACTTACAGTTCTTTGGATTCTTGCGGTGAGCTCACTGGGTATAACTCTCACATTATTTTCTTTAGCTGACTGATTAAGTAGCTCTTGCTTAGTTTTTAGCCTTTCACTGATTTGAGCTTGAAAGACTTCAAGCTGTTTGTAAAAAGGCTCAGCTGAGACTTTAGCTGGAAGCTCTGCCATGCGATCAATAAGGTTTTGCTGTTTTTTCTCAATTGATTTTAGCTCATCAGCTGTTGTTTTAAGCTCATGAATCACCAAAGGTTGGTTTTTAACTCTCACTTTATGGTAAATGGCTACGGCCTCATTAATCTTTTTGGGATTAGATAAAATAGTTTTAAGCGAATTTAAAACGAGTTCCTCACTCTTTTGCGCACGTAATCGCTGGATACGATACTTGTGCAAATGCCCATTACCGTTTGCTAAAAGCATACGCGGATGATCGTAATAATGATGCTTTTTAGTTTTTCCATGAGCGGATTTGCCATTAAGAGTTTTGCCGCACTTACCACAGACAGCAATGCCAGTAAGTGGATAAGGATAAGTCTTCCAGCTATCGGGTTTAAATCTTTGTTTGTTACTCTTAAGTTTTTTTGAACTGCATTAAAGCTTACTTTATCGACAATAGCAGGCCAGCTAGCTTTTACTTGGTTAAGATCCTTTTGCTTTTTATTGATCTCGCGCATGCCAATAAAACTTGAATTAACCAGTAAGTGATAAAGGCTTTGCACGGTAAAGTAGTTCCCACCTTTTGTCTCGCCCTTTTTATTCTTATATGTTTTGGATCTAAAGCCGAGATTATTTAAATAAACACAAGTCTCACGCAAGTTCCCAGTTTTTAAAAACTGCTTAAAAATAAGCTTAATTAGTTTGGCTTCGTTTTTATGAACAATAAGTCGACCAGGGTTTTTAGGATCACGTTTATAACCCAACGGAATTTGCCCCCCATTCCAAAGCCCACGCTCAGCGCGACTTTTAAAATTAGCAGAGATCCTCTCCCCAGTTTGCTTTCGTTCAAACTGAGCAAAGTTAATCAGGTTAAACACCATCATCTCACCGGCTGCTGTTGTTGTGTCGAACTGTTCACGCAGAGTTATAAAATTGGTATTGTGCTTTTTAAATAAATCCCAGATCTCACAAAAATCACGGA
>CAZOAX010000044.1:0-10779 GCA_964577735.1 uncultured bacterium | reverse complement strand
ATTTGCATTTGTTGCAGCCGCAATTTTTCTTAGGATATACTCCAAAAAGATCGTTCAAGAAAGAATTGCGCAATAACCTTTAATAAAGGTATAACTTCTCCAAAAATTTGGAGAAGCTAATGGCAATAGGTGCAGACTATCAAAATAGACCAACAGAAGACGAATTTGGGCACATTATTAACGCCCCTAGACGTGAAATCGATCAAAGACCCTTCATTCAATTTACGATTGCAGTACTGCATACAGTTTGTGTAGCAGGTGCAGTCACTTGTCTTGTTGCTCCAATAGTTAGTGACGATTGGCGACAGTATAAAGATGAGATGGAAATTGGAAAGATTTTCTTTGTATGTATGGCTTTTCTTACAAAGATGATGAAATAGCTTATTGTCCGACAGCATCGGGGCCGCGTTTGCCGGTGCCGATCTGGATACAGTCTTCTAATGGGAGGATAAAGATCTTCCCGTCAGAGACTTCTTCATGAGCGAAGATTGAGATCACAGGATCGACCTTTGCATCATTGACGGCGATTTCAAAACGCACTTTTTTTACGAGATTGCCTGTTTCAGATAAACCTCTATATACCTCAGTATGCGGTTGACCGATCCCAAGGACATTTGAGACAGTTTTCCGAAAAACCTGGATCTTGTCTAGCTCTTCAATGATCTTTTCCATTCTGTAGGAGGGGACGATGGCGATGATAAGTTTCATTTTTCCTCTAATCAATTAGGGTGTAGGCGCTTTCTTCATGTTGGGTCAGATCTAGGCCGATCAACTCATCCCGTTCGTTCACTTTAAGTCCGATCACTTTGTCGATGAGCTTGAGTAGAATATAGCTGATAAGCGCGCTGTAAATGATTACAATGAAAACGCCGGCAAACTGAATGAGGAATTGGGAGGGATTGCCAAAGAAGAGCCCATTGGCCCCATCGGGGTTGATTAATTTATCAGCAAAAAGTCCTGTCATGAGTGCGCCGGCAATACCACCGACACCATGCACCCCAAAAGCATCCAAGCTGTCATCATATCCAAACTTGGTTTTAAGAACAGTGATGGCAAAGTAGCAGATGCTGCTAGCAATAGCTCCAATCAAGATTGCAGATAAAACGCTGACATAACCAGCTGCCGGAGTAATGGCTACAAGTCCTGCGATTGCTCCTGTAATGCCTCCAAGTAGCGTCGGACGTCCAGTCATTTTCCGGTCGATCATCATCCATGTCAAACCGGCAGCAGCAGCAGAAGTGTTGGTCGTAACAAGTGCCATCACAGCAAGGCCATTTGCCTTTAGCGCGCTGCCGGCATTGAACCCAAACCATCCAAACCAAAGCAAAGCTCCCCCGAGTAGTGTGAGGGGTAAATTATGCGGGCGCGCAAGCTGATCAAATGTGCGTCTTTTACCTAGAACAAGCGCGCACGTAAGAGCTGAAATACCGGATGAGATATGGACGACCGTTCCACCGGCAAAATCCAGCACTCCATAGTTTTTAAGCCAGCCTTCATTGGCCCATACCCAGTGGGCGATCGGATCGTATACAAAAGTGGCCCAAAGAAGAATAAAGCAGAAGTAGGCGGAAAATTTGATCCTCTCAGCAATCGCGCCCGATATCAAAGCCGGTGTAATGACCGCAAACATCATTTGAAAGGCCATAAAAAGCAAGTGGGGAATACTGTCTGCATAATGGGGGTTGGGTTCAATTCCAACAGATCTTAACCCCACCCAATCCAGGTTCCCCATAAAATGTCCGATATCCGGAGCAAACGCTAAGCTATATCCCCATAAGACCCATTGCAAGCTTATTAGACAAAGCGCTGAAAAGGACATCATGATCATGGACAAGATGTTCTTCCGTTTCACGAGGCCACCATAAAAAAGTGCAAGGCCGGGGAATGTCATCAACATCACCAATATTGTCGCACCGAGCACCCAGGCTGTATCTCCAGAGTTAAACATTAATGTCCTTTTGTATATAAGAATTATATAGCTAAGCAGCAATAACATTAGAAGGAGAAAAGTATGGGTATTGTTTTAAATAGATTTGATAATCCTTTGTTTATAGGAGGCGATGCACCAATTTTGCCCATGGAGCGAGAGACTCTTAATCGCTTTGTTATTTCAAGAGAGGTGCACAACGCTGCTGCTGTGGCTCTCGGGTATACCGTATTTGTGCATTTATTATTTAAGCTTGGAGATGATGGCAGGCCTGAGGGGGAACCATACCGTAATGGGTTAAGGGCATTGGAACTAACTTGCCTTGTTGTGATCGTAGTCGTTCGGATTTTTTTCCCTCAACGGAAAGAATAATTTCATAAATCCAGAAGAGATCTTTTCTTCTGGATTTATGATTAAGATCTTAGTCTACATCAAGCTCAGTGAGATTAGATATAGGATAATTAGGTGTAGGCCATTTAACATCTGCGACAGCAGGAAATGATCTTCGCTCAATATAACTGGGTTTCAATAAGTGTAACGGAACGATATAGTTACTATTGGCAGCTTGATAAATTTTATCATAGTTTTTGATTGGCATTTTACATGGATTGGAACATAGATCAGAAGCTTCAAGAGCAATCACTTGAACCGGGTTTGTAAATTGCCCCCTACCCCATGCCACCCAGTGCTCGACTTTTTCAATAAGATCTTCCAAGGATTTTGCCCGAGGGCTTTTAATACCAAAACAAAAGCCCTTTTTCGCCTCTTGAGGGATTCTGTCATCTTGCTGTAAGTCAGGAGATTTGCTGATATCTTTAAATACGCGCGTCCTGTAATTATGCTCATCTGAGCATGGCTTGCTTTCTACAAATTCAAAGAAAACCGAGCCCACATTTCCAGCTTCACCTTTCACAGTATAGATACGATGTAAGTATTTAAACGCGCTATTGCGCACGTAATTGGACGGCTGATCAAAACCAGTGAAGGACGGTTTATCAAAACCAATAAAGCCTTCAGCTAATCTATCATTTAAAGATACGTTTGAGTATGACATATTTGTTTCTCCGATTAAATTTCGCACAAACTTTAAGTAAACTTACCTTATCGGTCAACGATATTTCAACGCTCGTGCGCTGCATTCAGCGCGCACTAAAGGCGCAAAGACGCAAAGCCTTCGGAGGCAAGAGTATTTTATCCACTCAAGTTAGGCTTTATGCGCTCGTTCCGAGCGCATAAACGGCTGACCAGAAGAAAGGAACTTTCTTCTGGTGAATTAAAAGCTTTAATGGCCGAAGGCTTTGCGCCTTTGCGCCTCTAGTGCACGCCGAAGGCGGGAACGAGCGTTTAATTTATCAATGAATGGTTGAGCCATTCGGCGAGGTGGAGGGCTTTCCTGCCTGTTTGGGTGTGGATTTGGGTGCGGCAGGAGTAGCCATCTGCAATGATGGGGGTGTCTTCCCCAAGCTCATTGATAAAAGGGACGAGCTTGAGTTCCGCGATTTGTTTGGAAAAGGCGGTGTGTTCTTTTTCATACCCAAATGAGCCTGCCATGCCACAGCAACCGGAAGGGATTTCAAAAACTTCCAGGTTTGAGATGCGATGAAGAAGTTTCATGGTGTCTTTCATGGCAGACTTTTGATGACAGTGGCCGTGAAGAGCAACTTTTTGCGATGCTATTGAAAAAGGCTTCATATGTTCACTCAAGAAGGCTTCAAATGAGATGCAATTCAGTGAATCACCGGTGAAATCATGAAATTCATCTTTAAAAGTAGATAAGCAGCTAGGTTCAAGACTGATAATTGATTTATCCAAGTGAGGTTTTAATTGTTCTTTAAGTTTGAGGGCATTTTGTTTGGCGTGCTCCAGATAGCCCTTTGAGATAGCTGGCCTGCCACAACACTGCCAAGGTGGGACAATGACCTTAAAACCGAGACGATTAAGAACGGAAATGGCAGCAAGGCCTACTTCCGGACAATAGAACTCTGTGTAGGTATCAGAGAGCAAGACAACTTCCATACCATCTGGTTGTTTAATTGTTTGAGCTTCGATGGAAAAACGAATGCTTGCAAATTGCGGAAGAGGTAAGCCGATCCCAAAAAGACGCATTAGAGTTGTATTGGAGAAAAGGGGATTCAGTAATTTACGTAGCGGATAGCTGAAGGCACTTATTTTATCCACATAGGCAAATAGGGCGCCACGGAAAGAGTAGCCGTTTTTTTCCTGATATTGGTAGAGCGCTTCAGATTTCATCTTGGCCATATCGACTTGCGAAGGACACTCTGTTTTACATCCTTTACATTGAATGCAAAGGTCAAGGATATCGTGCAGTTCTTGCGAAGCAAGATCAGCTTTTGCCGTCCCTTGCATGACACTTCGGAATACATTTGCTCTTGCGCGTGTTGTGTCATATTCATCATGAGTGACTTGGAATGAGGGGCACATGACGCCTTGATTCTTTCTACAAGCGCCGTTGCCATTGCAAAGGTCAGCTGCAAGTGCTATGCCGCCATCGAACTTCAAAAAAGTAACGGGATCTTGTTTCGGAGGCTTACGTAGATGACCCTCGATGCTTAAGGGATTGACGATCTTATGTGGGTTCATCAAATTCATTGGATCAAAGGCAGTTTTGATCGCGATGAATTGGGTATAGACCTCTTTACCAAAAAAGCTTTCGTTGAGCCATGAACGGATCAATCCATCTCCATGCTCACCACTTAAGGCGCCACCGGCTTTTTTGAGCATCTCGGCTACATCCTGCATCATGGTTTTGATCAGCTGAACTTCATCGGGATTGCGGATATCCATGTAAGGGCGAATGTGGAGACAGCCTGGGCCTACGTGTCCATAGATACCGGCTTCTTTTCCTTTGGATTTCAGATATTCTAAGAAAGTTGCCATAAATTCAGGAAGAGCTGCTGGTGGAACGGAAACATCTTCTATAAAGGCTACAGCTCTTGAATAGGAACGTTTAGAAAGAAGCAATCCAAGGCCTCCCTTCCTTACAGCCCAAACGGATTGAACATCCTCAGGTGATCGTAAGATGGTCGAACTGTTGCTTTTTGTTGGCTCGGCATATTCAGCAATTAGCAGGGCTTTCGGGATCTCTTTCAGCCATTCCAGTTTTCCCCGCATTGCAGGTGACTCTGAGCCGGCTTTCAAAATGCGGTCATCGATCATCTCAAGTGAGATCGGTTTTGTTTCAAGTAATGGTGCAACTGCATGCATCGCATCCATCATGGAGTCGAAGGGGAAAAGATGCAGTTCTGTCGCGTTCAATTTAGGGGCGATTTTTACTTTTATCTTCGAAATGATCCCAAGTGTACCCTCTGAACCGGCAATAAGCTTGGCTGGATTCAAGCCATAATTCAAATTATAACCGGAGGAGCGTCTTGAAAGATGTGGCATTGAAACTTTATGATTTAATGTCCGGTAGATTTTGCCTTCCTGCGTCGGCAGTAATAGTTTTTCATTCCATTCTTCTTTGGTTAGCTCGCGAAGTAAGATTTCCTCTCCGTTAGATAAAAGTAGGGTAATTTCCTCGATTGCATCTTGCATGGTGCCAAATAGCAAAGATCTAGCTCCAGCAGCATTGTTGGCAACCATTCCACCGAGCGTTGCCCGATCGCCGGTGGATGTGTCTGGGCCTAAACGAAACCCAAGAGGAGCTAAATAGGCATTGAGATCATCTTGAATGACTCCGGGTTCACATGTCACCGTTTGATTTTTAGTATCGACAGATAGGATTTTATTTAGGTATTTGGAAATATCGATGATGATACCGCTCCCAAGGCAGCCTCCGGTAATGCCGGTAGCACTTCCGCGCACAGTAATGGGGGTTTGATTGGCCATCAGCACTTGAACGATTTTCAGAAGATCACTTGATGTTCTTGGGATCACCACGCCAAGAGGTTCTACCTCAAAAATGGAGGCATCTACACTGTAGATTTTTTGCGTGACCGAATCAAAGCGGACTTCGCTGTTTGTCCATTTCTTAAGCTCGTCAAGTATTTTGGAAGGAATAAATATCTCCTAACTTCAAAATCTTTGAGATTGCATCGAGCGACTCGCAGTTTCTGGTATAAAGCTGAGGGTCAGCAAGATCGGAAAGGGAGAGCTTCTCCGGATAGTATTTTGTGACGTGCGCAACAAGTTCCTTATAAAGATCTTCAGTAAAAAGCACGCCTTGGTTCATTTCAGCAAGCTCAACCGCATTCAACACCACGCGTAAACGCAGGCAGGCCGGCCCGCCTCCATTTTTCAAACTTTCTGATAAGTCGACGTAGTGAATGGCTCCAATAGGGTTGCCCGGATCGTTAAGCAGCTCTTTTAAGTAGGCATTGAGGTTATCAAAGTCCTTGCAGCTTTCCGGTGCAATCAAAGCCATGGAATCATCGTTCAAAGTGACAAGCTGGGAATTGAAAAAATAAGAGTCCAAGGCGTCTTTCAGCGGGAATTGCTCTTCTTTTACTTCGATGACAATTAAATCGGTCCCACACACATCAGATACGCCAGATTTAAGCCGATCGAGGGTTTCAAATTGCCGCCAAATGGCCTTTTCATGGATGAGCAAGACATTTTGATTTCCAACAGCGACAAGATCGTTATGAAAGGCTCCGGCCTCAATGGCACTTGGACTATTGAAAGCTAAAGAAAAGTGGCCGGGAAAAAGGCGATGCAGCCGCGTGATTGCCTCTGAAGCTTCTTTAGTTTGTCTTGCAGGAAATTTTTTCGGCCTCGGAGTCTCACCATTAGTATCCTGTAGACTTTTTCCAAAAGTAAAAAATTGATAACCAGGCCCACCGTAAGTTTTGCAAAACCTGGTGTGGTTGGCAGCTCCCTCGTCGAAAAATAGTTCAGAAGAGGGCAGCGGACTATGATGAGCAAAGTTCACATTGTTGGGAAATATGGCACGTAGAATTCTACTTGTTGTTTCAGCTTCGATACTACGATGGAAATAGGTGGCAAGGTTGGCCGGGGTAAAGTGGATATGGGAATCTGCGCTATCAATTGAGGGAGAGACAGTAGCTGCATTGGCCGCCCACATGGATGCAGAAGAGCTGACATGTGGAAGCAGCCACGGGGCTGATCTTTTGACTCTGGAAAGGATGTCTACGGTTGTTCCGTCAAAACCTACTTTATTTAACGACGGAATATGAGGCCTTTCTTGTGGTGGCAGCACCGCTTGCTTAATTCCAAGAGAGCTTAAGAATTTCATCTTGTTCAGGCCCTGAATTGCCGCAAGACGTGGATTGGAAATATCTCCCTCGTTGTCTGTTGAAGGTATATTCCCAAGTGATAATCCTCCAAAACAGTGGGTCATTCCCACTAGTCCATCGAAATTGACTTCATAGGCGTGTATCGTCATAGAGATATCCCGGGGGTTAAATTCGTGGGCATTTCCAATGTCTGTTTTTGCATGGAAGCGATCGGATAACTGCAATAATCTGCTGCAAGATAAGCGCTTGGTCTGAAATTACCGCTTTTGCCAAGTCCGCCAAAAGGAGCTTTGCTACTAGCTCCTGTGAGGGGCGTATTCCAGTTGATGATGCCGGCTTTAATGGAAGAGTAAAATTGTTTCCATTCAGCTTCGGAGTCACTGAAAAGACCAGCGGTTAGTCCATAGGCAGTGTTGTTTGCAATTTCTATCGCATGTTCCAAAGTATCTGTTTGGTAAACCTGAAGAAAAGGACCAAAATGCTCGACATCCTGAGGTGACTGAATATGAGTGACATCGATTACGGCTGGTGTAACAAAAGCCAATCCCTCTCTGAGTTGTCTCATGGGGTAGATCACATCTGCACCTTGTGAAATCAGGTCTCTTTGCGCCTTAAGTAAATTTTCAGCAGCTTTTAAGTGGATCACGGGGCCCATAAAAGGTTCTACCGGGTCATCGAAGGCACCAATTTTGAGCTTGTCGATTTGATTGATCAATTCTTCAATGAACGCATCTTTTGGACATTCATCTGTCAGGATCAAACGTCTGGCTGCGCTGCAACGCTGACCTGCTGTAAGAAATGCCGATTGAATCGTTAAATAAGCTGCAGCTTTTACATCGGAGATCTTAGAAATGACCAAGGGGTTGTTTCCGCCCATTTCAAGAGCTAATATTTTATTTGGGTATTGACTCTTCAAAAGCTCTCCAACAGTTGAGCTGCCGGTAAAGAATATGCCTTTTACATGAGGGGATTCAGCAAGTGCTTTTCCGACTTCAGGCCCTCCTTGGACCAATTGAAAAACGTCATCCGGCAATTGAAGGTACTGCTTGATTAATTCTCCCACATGAGGAGTCCATTCACTTGGTTTGAATATAACGGTATTGCCTGCTAGTAAAGCGGGTACAATGTGCCCATTGGGAAGGTGTCCGGGAAAATTGAAAGGTCCAAAAACGGCCACGACTCCATGAGGCCGGAATTCAGTAAACAGTTTATAGGTCCCTTGAGTCGATTCTTTTGTATAGCATCGTTCCAGGTAGCTTTCAATTGAGATCGGGATCTTGCCGATCATGGCATCGACTTCCGTCCTGGATTCCCAAAGGGGTTTCCCTGTTTCTTTGGAGATAGCGAGCGCAAGCGTTTCTTTATTTTCCTTTAGCCTCTCTCCATAACGATTTAGGTGTTCGATCCGTTCTTCAATTTTCATAACGAATACCTGATAAAGTCGCCGGGCTTTACTTCAAGAGCTCTTGCTGTTTCAAGGTCGATCGCGCCGGTCTCTGTATCGATCTTTCCATGACAGGCATAAAAATGATGATTTTCGTTGGATACCAAAACAGGTTTTTCTTCTAATTTGCCCACAATGGATTGAACTTGCATCCGCTTACTTTCCTTGACTGTCTTGATCTCAGAAATGGTCGCACGGACGCGTGGCCCCCCATCGTAGATATCAAACTCTTTGGATTTGATAAACCCTTGCTCAATCAGCATTTCGTAGGCTGCCTTGCTATGGGGGTGAGGTTCTCCAACGGCAAGTTGAGCGGCTTTTGGAAGAAGATCAAGATAGATCGGAAGTTTTGGCATCAGCTCAAAAGCGGCATCTTCTTCAATATCCCGAAGCCGCATCAAATGTTTAAAATCGACATCCAAAAAGTGGCGGCCGACAGCGTTCCAAAAAGGGGATTCATCATTGATATCTACAAATCCACGGAGGTCAGCAAAGATATTCTTCGAAAATTTTTCAGGGTGTGCTGCGATAAAATGAAACCGTGCATAGGAAAGTAGTTTTCCAAGTCCTTCCTGACGTGCCTTATGCAAAAGATAAAGAGAGCAAAGCTCACTTGAGGTGTCTTCATTCTTTTTTGCAGTCAGACAGGATACATGATCCGGTACTTCGGGGAATAAATGAGACAGTTTTAATTCTTCTATCCAGAGTTGATCTACGTGAGGGGAATTGGCGTAGATTCCGGATGTTCCCAGCAGTTCAAGTGTTTCAGGATGCTCTAGAACAAACAAATAAAAGGCATTTTTCACATTTGTTTTAAATGATTCAGCCCCATGTTTAACAAGTTCAGCAATGCGCGCATCATTTTTGGGTAGACTTGTGAGCCCGACACCGGTTTGATTGATCAAAACCCTTAAAGCCTCATAGTCTGTTTCGCGCAAGTTTCTAAGGCGATACATCTTTTGCAACCTTTTCCAATGTAGATTCTATAATCTTCATGACCGCATCAATTTCCTGATCCTCAATGACCCCTCCTGGAACAAGCATTCTAATACGTGAAGGATGAGCACCTGCAATAAATGTGATGACGCCGGCATCATAAAGGGCATGGATCACTTTTGTCGTTGTTTCAAATGTGCCGTCAAGTGGAGTAAATGCGATCATGCACCCAAGACCGAATGGGCCATTGAGTAAGTGCGGCATTTTTTTGAAATGTTCTTCAAAACGGGTATGGATGGCTGAAATTCTTCCTGTTTTGCCATAGAAATTCCCTTGCACAAGTTTTTCGATCAAAAGTTTGCCAGCTTTTAGAGCAGAGGTGCTTCCAATGAATGTTTGGCTTAATAGACCGGCTCTTGGGGCATATTCCTTAGAAAATAACGTAGCTGCCACTTGTGAGAGCTTTCCAATGGCTGCAATGTCAACGTATTCGCTCAAACCAAAATGCTGGAAGGCAAATAAGGAAGGTGTCCGTGCAAATGTTTGTACTTCATCGGCAAAAACGGCGATGTGATGCTCTTTGCATATTTTCATCAAGGTTTCAAAAAACGCCTTTGAGCCTGGATAAAAGCCTCCTTCGCCTTGAACAAGCTCAAAGATCATGAGTGCATGACCTTTGGGATAGCGTTGGATCACTTGCAGCAGCCGGTTTTTTGCTTCTTCGATGCTCTCTTCTGGACGTGTGGCATCAAAATAAGGGATGTAGTCAACAGCTACATTCAAAGGAAGTCCTTCTCGAAAGGCTGGTTTATCTGTCACTTGCGAAAAGCTAAGGCTTCGCCCTGCAAAGCAATGGTCAAAAGCCAGGATCCTTTGAGCTGGTGCATTTTTTTGAAAGGCGATTTTGAGGGCATTTTCGTTTGCCATGACACCGGATGTCGAAAGGAAACAGTGTGGAAGACCAGATTCTTTAATGAGAAGACTCGAAAGTTCAATGCCATCTGCATCTTGCTGGAGGTTCCCTTGCATAACCGTATCGCTTAAAGCGGCATCAACAGTCACTTCAAGAAAATCGGGGTGAGAATGGCCGAAGAAGTGGACTCCAATGCCGGTGATCATGTCGTATTTCACACTGCCATCTAAAAGCTCAACAAGGCTTTTGTTGCCGATACCACTGCCGATGTAAGGGAAATATAATTTAGCGCCTCTTGCTTCTACTGCCGCATCCAATAGTTTTTGATAGCTGATTTTGCGGT
>CAZOAX010000043.1:0-10866 GCA_964577735.1 uncultured bacterium | reverse complement strand
GCAAGACTCAAAGATATTTCCTAAGCCTTTAATGATCGGTTCAGCCAGGCACCCTATTGCTGTCACAAGTGCGACGGGTACTCGGATAACTGCATAGGGAAATCCCATTGCTCGTCTGCAGTCATTGCTTTCACCAAGTAAGGAATCCTTTATTTGGTCTTCTACCTGAGCCGCAAAATCCATTGTTTGCAGACAGTCATCCCATTTCCATGTGATTGAAGGCATAGTTTATCCTTGTGTAAGATTCAAACACGGGTGAAGTTTTTATAATTCGTAAATTCATAGAGTTCGAATGCGCGAACTCTATCATTTGCATTACTTATATAGGCTGCCATTGCTAAAGATCCTCGACTTCGATGTATAAGTCGTCAGGATCGATCGCAGTCCAGATGGGGAGGGCAATACAAGCTATAGTCGTTGCAACAACGTAAAAGGGTGTAGTTACGACAACTGAGGGAATAGTTATGATCGCAAGTCCAAGTAATCCGAGTCCGGTTAGTAGGCTGCATTCTTCATTACAGCAACATCCAAGAACGTTTCCTAAGCCCTTGATGATATACTCGCCGATCTGGGCGACCAGTGTAGCGGTGAGTGTTGCACTTAATGAAAGAGCCAAGGGAAGGCCCATGGCTCGTCTACATTCTTGATCAGGCTTAATTAGGTCAAACTGCTTTTGCATCAGTTCAAACCCGTATTCACCTGACTGAAAGGCGTCGTCCCATTTCCATGTGATGGATGACATGCTCAAGCCTCTTCTTTTTCAAGCTTCGGTAGGGCCGCTTGTTCCTGCTCAGCTACAAGAGAGTCGAACTGCTTTCCAAGGGATTTAATAGCAATACCCCAGAGAACGATCACGATGATCAAAATAACGCCGACGTAAGGGGCGCTTGCTGTCACGGTTGCAAAGACCATGAGGAGCCCTTGGTGAATAAGCGATCCGCCTGATTTACCAAGCCTTGAGCCCACACCGTCAATGGCAGCTTTTCCTTTCAGCTTGCTTTCATGGCTGAGCGGGATATAGGCCATTTCTTTTGTTGCATCAAACACAGAATATTTACAAGCTTTACTGAGGGCATTTTGAGCTGATCCAAAGAATACGGCAATTGCAAGAGGGGTCATGCCAAGGGTCGAGAGGAAGATGATGGAGAGTTCTTCCTGATAGAAGAGAATCCCAAAAAATCCAAGGCAGGTGACGAACATCACAACTGGCGTGATCAATGCTGTCCAGGTCCAACCCATACGGTTGATCATGCGGGCAAGCCCTAGAGCTAAAACGGTCGAGACGACACCCTGAATGATCGTCAGATTGTTAATGTAATTGTTATAGTCTACAGGGTAGGGGAATAAGTTTCTCAATTGGTCTTTCCAGACCACTTCTACCATATTGATTACAAGATTATAAGAAACGACAATGACGGCGATGCATACGAGGTATTTGGAATTGGATACGTAGGAAAGACTTTCTTTGAATGAGAGTTTGCCTTTTTTCTTTCTTTCTCGTTTGATCTGATGCAGATCGTCGTAGCTTGGGTCGTTAAGGACGTTCTTGTTCATCCAGCGGAAGATCGCCATAGTGGCTATACCGCTTAGGATAATGATGAGAACGAGGATCATCATGGTCTGTTCCCATGCATCTTTGCCAAGTGGAATATTTGGATTGAATATACCATCTTGGGATACGGTGACAGACGTCAGGCCGGCTACAATCGCTGCAAAGTTGGAGGCGATTGCTAAAACGCTATAAAATCTTCTGGCTTCTGCAAGCCGTGTGATCTCATTTGCAAAGCCCCAGAAAAGAACAGTCATGATAATGGTGCTCCAGAGCTCGCAAAGGACGTAAAAGGAGGTGTATGTCCAATAGCGATACATGGCGATCAAGCCTTTAAAGCCTGAAGGAAGCACAGATTGCAGGTAATTGGCTGATTCAACTGGGTGGAAAAGCTCTCGATTAGGGTAGATCACAAAGGCAAACAACCCATACATCGCAAGGAAGAAGGTGGTCATGATGTAAAAGACTCTTTCCTGACTGTAGAGGTTTGTGAGCTTTGTAAAGATCAACGTAATGATAATGGAAGCTGGCAGGATTGCCCAAACTTTAATAAATGGGATCACTTCAGCACCGGAAGCTGTGATCACAAGGGAGTCTTTCATGTTTCTTAAAGCGCTGTAGTTGAAACAGATCAAAAATAGCATGATGATCATGGGAAGGAGCTTGCGCACTTCACTTGGATAAATAGGCCAAAGGAGGGAGCGGATTGTCCCGAATTGAGATTCCCCTTCTGACTTCATATATTAACTCTCTTTAAATGAATAATTTTAATACAAAAAATAAAAAAGAAGATAGTTTTATTATTGAAAACTATCTTCTTTCACAAAAAATTACACTGCTTGTTCAGCCCCTTCCAGGGTGGCGGATGTATTGGCTTCCGGTTTCTCAGTCATTTGATTAAACCGTTTGCCGAGCCAGCTTGTTGCACCTGTCCAGACTACAATGCTTCCGAAAAGAAAGCCTGCAACGTAGGGGGCGGAGGCGGTAATGGTCGTAAAGGCTAAAAGAAGCGTCTGGTGAATCACAGAACCACTTGATTTTCCAAGGCGTGAGCATACTCCGTCGATAGCTGCTTTCCCTTTCAGTTTTGATTCAGGGTCAAGCGGGATAAACGACATCTGCAAAGTCGCATCAAATACTGTGTATTTGGCCGCCCGGCTCATAATGTTTTGAGCGGAACCAAAGAATACGGCCATTGCAAGAGGTGTTGCGCCAAATACTGCAAGTGAAAACGGAGCCAGTTCTGCTTTAAAGAAGAAGAATCCAAAAAATCCGATGCTTGTAACAAGCAGGATGATAGGGGTTAGCATGGCTGTAAATGTCCAGCCGAATTTACGGATGGAATTACCTGCGACGAATATGGAGGTCAGCGTTGCGATGACTCCAATAATCGTCGTAACCTGGTTCATATATAAGCTGTAATCTTGAGGATTAGGATAAAGCTCTCTTACTTGATGCTTCCAGACGACTTCAACAAGATTGATCACAAGGTTATAGGCGATCGCGATGGTGGCGATGCTCATGAGATAGTCGGATTTGAAGAGGTAAGCAAAGTTCTTCCTCATCGACATTTTCCCTTTGATTTTGCTATCGCCAACGGCCTCTTTTTTATCGTAATAAAGAGGGTCTGTCAGGACGTTTTTGTTCATCCAACGGAATAAGGCGATTGCTGCAACGCCGGTGAGAAGAACAAGGCTGATCAGGATCATCATCGACTGTTCCCAGGCATCATGCCCGAAGGGAAGATAGGGCTTATAGTCTTGAACACAGAAATACATGGAGGCGCTGCCGGCAGCGACACCTGAAATATTGGCGCCGATCCCGAAAAGTCCATAAAAGCGCTTGGATTCTCCTACACGTGTGATCTGGTTAGCAAATCCCCAGAATAAGAGGAAGAGTACAATATTTCCCCAAAGCTCGCTCATGGCATAAAAAGAGGTAAAGGACCAGTAGCGGATCATGGCAATAAAACCTTGGGCACCAGATGGCAGGACACTCTGCAGGTAATCGGCTAGAGCATGGGCGTGAAGGGATTCGCGGGATGGATAAATAAAAAATGTGAAGAGAAAGAAGTAACCGAGGAAAAGTCCCATCATTGAGTAGATGACTGTCTCGCGGGAGTATCGATTGGAGAGGCGAGTAAAGATATAGGTCATTAAAATCGCGCCGGGGAACATGACCCATACTTTAATAAAGGGGATCACCTCTGCGCCGGAGGATTTGGCTGTTACTACAAGTGCATCTTTCATTGTGCGGAGCACATTGTAGTCAAAATTGATCAAAAAGAAAATAATAAGCATGGGAATGAGCTTTTTGAGCTCATAATTATGAACTGGCCAAATAAAAGCCTTTAAGCCTTTAAATTGGCTCATTTCGCCGTCTGTCTTAGGCGGGGAATCTGACATCAAAGAAACCCTTTTTTTATTTTTGAGGCAATATGATCTTTTAAAAAATAATATTACCGATGGCAATAATAATAAGGCCTCGGTTAGTTTAAATTCAAGTTAAAAAACTTCAATCCCCGGAAGAGAGCCGAATTCCAGATATTCAAGCGTTGCGCCTCCTCCAGTCGAGATATGGGATACTTGATCTGCCCATGGTGTCTTTAAGATCGCAGCTGCGGTTTCGCCACCGCCGGCAATGGTCATAGCAGAAGATTTAGCAAAAATTTCTGCAATTGCTTCTGTTCCTTTAGCAAATAGAGCTTTTTCAAATACGCCCATTGGGCCATTCCATAGGATTGTCTTTGCTTTTTTGATCTCTTGGGAGAAAATACGTACAGTTTCAGGTCCGATGTCGAGGCCCATGAAACCGTTTGGAATGCCTTCTTTTAACGAGACTATCCGTGTTTTAACATGATCCTCTATTTTATCAGCAATGACGAAATCAGATGAAAGGAGTAGAGGAATATTTTTGGATCGATATAAATCTAAAATCTCTACAGCTTGGGCTTCATAATCTGGTTCAACTAGGGAATTCCCAACGGCATAGCCTTGCGCTTTTAGGAACGTGTAGGCCATTCCACCTCCAATTGCAAGAACATCCACTTTATCTGAAAGCGCTTTTAACATTCCTATTTTTGAGGATACTTTTGCCCCGCCTATAAGTGCTAAAAACGGTCGTTCCGGATGACGTAATGCTTTTTCTAAAAAGGCGATCTCTTTTTCCATCAGAAAACCTGGAGCTGATCTTCCTGGAAGTAATTTTGGCACTTCAACAATGGAGGCGTGTGCTCGATGGGCGCAGCCAAAAGCATCATTGACGTAAAAATCTCCAAGTGCTGCCAATCGCTTTGCAAACGAAGGATCCTTCTCAGGCTTCTCTTCCGCCTCATGAAAGCGCAAATTCTCAAGCAGAAGAATTTCACCGGGCTTTAAATCAACATTGTAATCAGTTGCAAACAGGATTTTGTGATGAATTAATCGCTCCAATTCTTCGCCGATCGGCTTTAAAGAAAGTTCATTTGAAACACCTTTGGGACGACCTAAATGGCTCATTATGATGATCGCACATCCTTTTGAAAGGAGGTATTGAATGGTTGGTAGGGCCGCTAGAATACGATTATTATCTGTGATCTTACCGTTTTCCATCGGCACATTGAAATCAACCCGCAGCAGGACTTTTTTGGAATCAAGCGAAAGATCTTTCAGGGAATGGATGTTTTGCATAACTTGAATAGTGACTGAAAAAAAGCTAAATTTCAATGAAAGAATATCGAAAATATACGCTCTCTCTAGACGATCTTGATCCGGATCCATTCAGACAATTTACCGCCTGGTTCGAAGATGCCAGAAAGTTTGACCCTGAACCCAATGCCATGGCCCTTGCCACCTCTACCCTCTCGGGTGTCCCTTCCTCACGCATGGTCTTACTAAAAGGATTTGATGAAAGAGGTTTTTTATTCTTTACCAACTCCACTAGTCGAAAAGGGCAAGAAATCAGCGAAAATCCGCTCGCCTCGCTGACTTTTTATTGGAAAGAACTTGAAAGACAAATTATCGCGGAGGGTTCTGTAACAAAAATTTCAGCCGAAGAATCAGATCAGTACTTTGCTACTCGCTCAAGACAATCTCAATCAGGCGCCTGGGCATCTCAGCAAGACGCTTCTTTAAGCTCAAGGGACAAATTGATTGAGCGTGTGAATCGTGTCGAAGAAAAATACAAAGGGGTAGATATTCCAAGGCCTCCTCATTGGGAAGGATATCGCATGGCACCCATTCGCTTTGAGTTTTGGCAAGGCCGTGAAAACCGCCTCCACGATCGCTTCGCCTATCAACTAACCACCCATTGGCACATCACCAGACTAAATCCTTAGAAGAGTTCCCTAACCCAAATTAATAAAATTCAACACAAAGAAAATGCCCTCTCTTTGTGTCTTCGGGCCTTCGTGTTGAATTTATAAACTTTTAAGGTGCGGGGGCTTATGTAAGGATGGATTTGATTTGGGTGTCGGGACTGGAAAGGTTGATTTCAAGAGAGATCGTATAGTTTCCATGACAGGACCTGTCATGAATGTTCCTTAAGGAACCGGTGGTTTTGACCTCAAGGAAAATTTCATTGCTCACCTTGGAGAACGCATATTCTGGGTACGGACACTCGAAGATGTTATCTTGAATAGGGTCTTTGATCAGCTCAAGGGCTTTTAATGACATTTCAGCTGCCATTCCTTGCTGAAGGAAAAGAATAAGTGTCGGTGCTATGGCGTTGAAGTCATTGCCAAAATAGGCTTGAATTTCTACAGGAAACATTTCTTCAATAGTGTCAGGGACTGGGATTCCTGTTCCCCTTCCTATGGAAAAAGCAGGCGTGCCCATCTCGACTATTTGATCATCAATTTTGACTTGTCCATTTAGAGCAAGGTAATCTTTTTGTAGCTGAACTTTCAAATCATGATCTGTTAATAAAGTGGTCCCTCGCAGTTCATGTACAAGTTCATTTGTGGTCTTTAAAAGAGTGGCATACTTGACTGCTTCTACTTGTTTGTAAAGAAGTTTAGCTATTATTTTGCGGAATTTTTTATTTAAATAACCTAATCCCAAAGAGCCGAGGATCGCCAGTGCGCCGAGGGCTCCTCTGCAAATTCGTTTCAATCGGGATAGCTGTCGTTCTTTTTTTGCGATGAGACGATATTCACGTCCTTTATGGGTTTTAACAGTTCCTTTGCTGATGAATTTAGCTGCATCTTGCCAGTGATTTGAGACCTGGATGTCGTAAATATGATCAACTATTTTGAATGAGGGCATCATCATCCGTAGGAACTGGTTTGATCGTCATTTTAACAGGTGTGTCCGGGTTAGTCAAATTAATGACTTGAGACATGTCGTAGTCTTTAAGATTAGCTTTGGTACCATCTTCATAAAAAGTTGATAAAAAACCTTTGTTTGTGACGGTCAGGATGATCTCATCATTGACTTTTGACAACTCAAAATAAGGGTAATCATTATGGGACTTAAATATGGCGTTCGGTGCAAGGGGGTCACGGATCAATTCTGCACCCTTGCTTTCAGGATCTCGTGTAATCCCTTGTGTCATCAAAAGAGCAAGGTTTTTTGCCATCGTTTCATCATTTCCAATAAAGGCTCTCATTTCATCTGGTATCAGTGCCGCCCAGTTTGCGGGTTGCGCATCAGGTCTTACTAAATTTAATGGGGTGCCATCCACTTTTACACGTGTTGATAGGGACCCATCCGGCTGTGCAGTTTTTTGTGAAAGGGCTGAGTAATCCCGGTATAATTGGCGGGTTAGCTGCTCATCGGTTGTTAAAATGTCGCCCGCTAAATCCTGCAGTAATTCTTTAGTTGTTTTATCCTGAAAAACAAAAGTTGTCTTGAATGGAAGTGAATAAACAAGACTTTGTCGCTCTGCAATTTGTTCTGCTGCTTTTTCTTTACTTTGAAATAAGGATTTAATTGCTGACTTCATTCTTGTGGCTAAAGAGGGATTTCTTTCTCCTGACAGGATTGTAATGATTGTATTGAGTTTTTGTTCCAATTTGGGATCTTGGCCCTCTTCATAGGTTCCAATAATATTATCTGTGTTTTGAATAATTTTTATTGCAAGGGCGACTTGGTTATCCGATAGTTTGTTTGCGTTTTTTAATAACTGTGAATTACTTATCGTCTTTGCTTTATCAAAAAATGAAGTGATTGAAGGTGCAGCTGGTGTGGTTGGCTCCATGACTAACCTCGTAACTTATTGTTTACAATTTAAATTATACTATTAAATGCAAATAATAGTTAATAAGTTATTCTAGCTAATGGTTAATTAACTGTTTTTTACCGTAGTTTCATAATCGAAAAGATTGACTGTTTGCTTAATTTTGAAGGGGGGGGCAAAAGTCTCATAATCTTGGCAGTTAGTGCACAGTTATTTTTTTAGTAGACGTAGGCCATTTAGGCCGACTATGACGGTGCCACCTTCGTGGAGGACAACGGCCGCCCAGAGGGGAACAAGGCCAAGGAGGGCCGGAATGCTTGCGACAAGGATGGCAAGTGTTGCGATAAAAAGGTTTTCCGAGACGATCCATTTAGTCAATTTGGCTTTTTTCATGAGCCAGTCAAGCCGTTCGATATTGTCTTGGAGTAAAACGACGTCTGCAGCGTCAATGGCAGCAGAACTGCCTACTTTGCCCATGGAAATACCAACGGTCGCTCTTGCAAGGGCTGGCGCATCATTGACACCATCGCCGACCATAGCTAAATGATGGGTTTTTGCCAGATTTTCCACAGCTTTGAGCTTGTCTTCCGGTTTTAACTCCGAATAGACCTCATCCAGATGCAGTTCCTTTGCAATTTTATCGGCGCTAAAGCGGTGGTCGCCGGTCAACATTAAGAGACGGTAGCCATCTTTTCTTAAACGATTAAGTGAGGAGGGAACTTCTTTCCGGATGCTATCTTCAAACCTGAAAATGTAGAGGTTTTGTTCGATGAGTAAGAAAGCGAGGATTTCCCCGTCCTGGCTGAGTTGATCGTATCGGCTTCTTAGCAAGCGTTTATCTGCTTCATTGAGTTTAGGCTCGATGTACTCTAAGTTTCCGATCCATACGTGTTTATTTTGAGCTTTGGCTTCAAGTCCAAAACCGGGAATGGACTTAAATTCAGTGAGGGGTGCCGGAATGCAGTTTTGGGAAAGCGCATAGGTTGTAATGGCTTTTGCGATCGGATGGACCGCATTTTGCTCAAGGGCAAAGGCAACATCAAGCACAGCTGAAGCATCTGCTTCATGCAACGACTCAAAGCCCAGACACTTAAGCTCACCTGTTGTTAAGGTCCCAGTTTTATCAAAAGCAATCGTAGTACAAGCTCCTAATGCGTCAAGCACAAGGCCGCCTTTTAAGACGATCCCATTCCTTGCACAGGACCCAATCGCGCTCAAGTAAGCAATCGGAATGGCAATGATCAATGCGCAAGGAGAAGCTGCGATAAGGAATGAAAGGGCGCGGTAGATGGAGCCTTCCTGTCCCAAGTAGGGAATGGAGACGATGTAGGGCAAAACAAGAGCGAAAAGAATGGCGAGTAAAATGATCGTTTGTGCGTATTTTTCACTCAAAGAGTCAAACCAACGCTGTAATTTTGGTTTAGAGTCTTGCGCACTTGTCACAAGCTGGATGATCTTTGCAAGAGTCGAGTCTTGACTTGTATGCGTGACTTGAAGGACAAGAGCACCTTCCAGATTTTGCGCCCCGGCGGGTACTGTATCGTCTGGTTTTTTTGTGACCGGCATGTTTTCACCCGTCAAATGCACTAGATTGACAGAGGATGTCCCTTCTATAACGATTCCATCCAGCGGGACCACTTGGCCGGCTTTGACTAGTATGCGGGTTCCAGCCTGGACATCGCTAAGCGCAGTTTCAATAGAAACGCCCTTTTCATCGAGCACATGAGCGTAGGTGGGGCTTAACTTATGCAGGCTTGCGATGGAATCCTTTGCTTTTTTTGTTACTGCATCTTCCATCGCTCCAGAAATGGCAAAAAGAACAAGCAATAATGCCCCTTCCATCGGACTACCAATAAGAACTGAACCAAAGGCGGCAAGCGTCATCAATACATCGATATTGACCTCAAAATCCATAAGATCTTCAAGTGATTCGATCAGAGCAGGTATGCCAGCTAAAAAGTATACAAATAGGAGAAGGAGGTGGACAATGGCTTCCGGCCAGGAAAACCAGGAGGCAAGAAAAGCTAAAAAAAGCAAGGCGGCAGCAAATAAAGCAGCTTTTAAAGAAAGTCCGACAGCCCATTTACGATCAGAGGGCGAAAGAAAAGGGCTGAAACCTTCTTCCTGTCCTGAGCCGAAGAATTCATTAAAAGGGATTTCTGTTGTCTTTGGATTCATGAGACCATTTGAAGTGTAAAGTATGTCAGCCCGAACGCCAAAAGTCCAAGGGCGATGTTCCAGGTTATGGCTGGGATCAGGCGGTTTTGTGAGTAAGAGGCCAAAATGGCGGCAGCTGTTCCAACGATTACCAGGGCAGTTGCGATAGATGCCCAAAATAATCCAGAACTCATGCTAAAAAGAAGTAGTATGCTGGCAATTAGAGCTCCAAACCCTGCGCCAACCCCTTGCTTTAGCGGATGTTCCACGTTTTCCAGTGAAAGTCCCAGTTCTTCTTCCACCATTACGCGGAGAAGCCTGTCCCCATCGGCCATGAGCACGCCAAGGACATCTTCAAGCAGTTTGCCGTCAAAGCCTTTTGCGCGATAAAGCTCACGGAGCTCATCCTTCTCCTGAGTGCGGTTATGCTCAATTTCCCAACGCTCTTGTTCAAGCACGCGATGTAAACGTTCCAGTCTTGACCAGCCAAGCCAGGCTGCCCGTCCCGCCCGCCAGGCGATAAAGCCGAGAAAAAAAACAGCTACGTAGGCAATTTTTGGCATAAAAGGGAGTAAAAGAAGGAAAATAACGCCTGCGTCACGAGCGGCATCGGCAGCAGCTGATATATAACCAGGAGTTTCTACTCCGTGGATCTCTGCTGCAGTAATTACGCCTTTTGCTTGCGCTTCGACTACGTGGCCAATGGCGTCTTTTTCTTTAAAATGGGTGTGATTTTCTGTCATATTTCATAATAATATAAAATTATTGCATTTTGTGTTATAATTAAGTTAGCAGGACGTCACTTGAACAAATGAAAGAAGGTGTTTATGAGCGGAGAAATTCATTCAGGACTCCCTTGGACAAGCGGCCCAGCACCGATTATTGGCGATGGCTGGATCCAGCTTGGTGGCCCTACAGGCGAAAAAGTTTATTTTGACCAACTCTCTAAAGCCGATCAAGATCTTGTTATTCAATACATTCTCAGTGCCCAATTCCCCGTATTG
>CAZOAX010000042.1:775-10962 GCA_964577735.1 uncultured bacterium | reverse complement strand
AAAAGAGGCAAACGCTTGCCAGGAAATACGCTAAAATACTAGAGCCCTATGTTCCCCGTGAGGATGGATATTTAAATCCCTATTTCAATTACTTCCAATTGGTGCAAATAATTAAAGTGGTATTTGCAAATCACATCATGAAAGAACCGAGTCTTTTGTTATTCGGTATGACAATATCTCAAGAGAAGAGCACCTTTTACGCTAAAGTTGAAGAAGGACAGCCCTATATAATCTATGGACTTGGTCGTTCTCTTAATAGGGGGAAATATGGGATCGTCAGCGAAGTTTACGAAATAGCGACCAATCAATTTATCGCATTGAAAAGAGCTGAAGATTCAGCTGATTCAAAAGATAAAATGATAAGAGAAATCAAAAACTTATGTCAATTGCACCTAATTGCAGAAAAAAAATCTGTTAGTGTCGAGGGGCTCCAGGCAAAACCTTTTGCAATTTTTAATGATTCATTTGTTGGATATTTAGGATCTAAACACGACTTTAACTTATTTGAATGGTTGCAAGGGGATCGTACCAACGCTGAAAGAATCAAGATGTGCAAGTCCATTGTGCGAGCTTATAAAAATTTACTGGAACTTGATTTCTGGCATGGCGATCTTAAATCTAAGAATATGCTGATAAAAGATGATGGTGTGATTATTATCGATTGGGAAGGTTCTCTTCCTTACTCAGAAGCTATCGAGAATTGCCTGGTGCCCTATACAAGATCTTTTTACTTTATCCATGTTGCAGACTGGGTGGAGCTACATTCTATTTTTAAAAACAAAGACAACATGGCCGATTATGAGGTTCAAGCTAATAAAATTGCCAAGGATATAGAATTATTTTCTCTTTCAATGATTTTATTCACCACACTGACAGCATGCGATCCATTTTATCCGATTGAATTGAATGCGCGTATGTATCCAGATACTGAAATGGGAGTAACACCTGACGCTATCGACGCATTGCTCTCAAAGAACTATTGCAGTAAAGCCTGTACTCTTATCAGAACCATGTTAGCACATGACCGAAATGACCGGCCCACATTTAAAGAAGCTTACGACAAATGGGAACAACTATGACGATGCAAGAAATACATAAAGAGCTCAATGATTTAGCTATTCAGGAATTTAGAGTCATCCAAAGTAAAGAAACCGGGTTTGTCCATTCCTTTTACGGAAAAACCGAAGCTCCTCACCAAGCTGTTTCTGTGTTGGATAACTTTCTTTTTGCATTGGCTCTATGCCGTCTGAAAACGATCGAAGGTGTACAAGAAGGCAAGGCATTGATTGAAAAATTGCTTGCCTATCAAAGTGCAGATGGTTTTTTTCCTGTTTATTTGCATGAGTTTCCTTTTATTTATGACAGACATAGTGGTGCTTCATTATTGCCAGTTTTGTTTTTGACGCATCGGTATTTTCATCGTGTTTTAGGATCAGAGATCTCAAAAAAATTGCTTAGCAGTATTGAAAAGTTACTAAGTGCAAGCTTGCCTGAGCTGCCTCTGATGTCACTACCCAATCGCTTTCGTGTGGGTGGTACACTTGTAGGGTATGGGGAGTTGACACATTCAGATGAATGGATTAAAAAAGGGAATGAACTGCTTGATTTTCAGGAACTGCAAAATAGCCCTTCCAAATACAATCCTAAACACTTGGGTGAGGCTTTTTCAGGTGCCGTGATTGCCGGTGGTAAAGTCGCATCCGATCTTTTTTCATGGATGAAAAGCCTATGGCATCCAGAACTGTGTTGTTACGCAGGCCCTTTTAGTAAAATTCACTTTAATAAAGGTGAGCAAGAAGTTACGCTTTTTGATCTTTATATGATTAACTGTAAGATTCCAGCCCGATTCAAGCAGTCACTGAATGCGCCTCTTGTCTTCCCGACAGAACTTGCTGTTGAAAATTTCGCTCAATCTCATCTATTTATGGGGGAAAATTATAGCTGCAGTTGGCTTCCTGAACCAGGTGGGTACCCATTTGCATTTCAATGGGGGATATCCAGTTTGATTCTCCACACGCCTCTTACTGAGAAAGTAAAATTCAATGGACAAGACAAGATTGAAATCGATATGGGGCCGTGCCCTGAGCTTGAAACCCGCGAGCCTGGACGTGAGCTTTTCTTTTATCTGACGCCCAAAGACGATTTAAAAATTCTTATCAACGGACAAACAGCGACTACATTTAGATTAGGTGATCTACTGACGATCGAAGACTCTACAATGAAGATTGAGCTAAAATTCGAAGCTAAGGAAGGTGTCTTTCAAGGACATATTTCTAAAGCATGCGCACCAAGTGAAAAAGAGAATTTTGGAAAAAACAGATTCGAAGGCTATCAGTGGCAGCTCCTTTGGCGCACCATTTCAAGACCGGATGATTGCAAGCTCACTATTCATTTTTCCTATGCTCCGAAAGATTAGTCTGCTCCTCCTTGTCTGTATAAATCTACAGGCCTGTGAGGATTATTTTATTATCTTTCTAGTTAATGCCCGCCAGCTGGACAACTCCTGCACAAAGAACTTCCTTCGTTCCGTTGCCAAGCATCCAAGTGACGGCAGTAAAAACGGCGATGTCGGCCATGCCTGGATATACCTAAATGGGGATGAAGTCATCGAAGGCGGACATTCAGGAGAGTTTGGCATTGATCAGCCGAGATACATGGAAGGGGTGATGGATAACATCGCCCTCGGTGCACGCAATCCCGCAAGCTACCTCTGGACCACGCAATGCGACGGCTGCTTCCAGCAAGGCAATGGCGGCCACCTGCCCACTTTTGCTGCCAAAGTCTCTATCACTGAAAACCAATACCACCAAGTCTACGCCTTCATCCAAAACTATCCCTTCCAAGACTATTGTCTGACCACTCGCCAATGCACCACTTTCGTCCGCGAAATCGCCCAAATCATCGGCATCCACCTTGAGGACCAAGCTCTCTTAAAGCTTGATGCCTATTTGCGCATAGGCGGCAAGACTTACAAATTCTGGGAAGATCCATGTTATGCATGCCTTCCTTATGGCTCTCCTGACAAAATGGAGCAAAGCTTGAAGCTGTTAGTTCAAGAGGGAGATGCCGAAAACGTAACAACCTGGTACCGCAAAAAATATAGACCTTGTCTCAATTGTCGCTTCAAAAAGACCTTAGAAGCCCTATGGATTTTTCCCACGCGATTAATTCGTTATCTTCAAATCTAATAAATTTTTTAACGATATAATCGTTAGAATTTTTTTTGAAACACAGAGAGAAAACAGAGAACACAGAGTGTCCTTCGGCTCTCTTAATGGAAAACCTATTATCCTGTTATTTTTTTTCTTTATTTCCTAATTGTTAATTAAGAGAAATGAGATCTTAGCTGTTTCTCTGTGTTCTTTGTTTTCTCTCTGTGTTTCAAAAATAAAAATTTGTTTATTAGGAGGATTTGAGGAGGTGAAAGAGCGACAGTGCTATATATGAGAAGATGGTTATTTGAATCATGGCGAGGAAGAGAAGGAATTTGAATTTTCTTTTAGTTTTGGGGATGTAGGGGATTTCCATGTAATCGACAAAGGTGAAAATGATTGTCGTCAATACATGCGCAAAAATGGCGCAAAGAATTAGCATTATTAGCCAAATGACGGCTTTGTTCATTTAGATTTCTCCTTTTTAGAAAGTTTGACAGACTTCTGCTTTTTTAGGCATCGATTCATTGCGGAAAAAGGGGCGAGAGGGTAATTTCTTTTTTTTAAAGGAATTACTATGCACTTGGTTTTCATTCTGCTTTTTTTATGTGGGTGTGCGGAGAAAGAGGCTCCTAAGAGCATGCCGCCGCTTGTGACGACAATGGTGGTTGAGGCGAAGGATACACCGATCAGTTTTCATTATGTGGCGCAGACGCAGAGCTCGCAGCTGGTTAATATCCAGGCGCGGGTGAATGGGTTTTTGGATAAGCGGGTGTATACGGAAGGGGAGATGGTCAAGGAGGGGCAGGTGCTTTTCTTGCTCGACATGAAGCCCTATCAGGTACAGGTGGATGCGGCGGAGGCGGGGTTGAAACGACAGATTGCTTCAATGGAAAATGCAAGGCTCAATTTGGAACGGGCAAAACCGCTTGCGGCTCAAAATGCTTTGTCTCAAAAAGATTTGGATGATGCAACGGGGACTTATGAGGCTGCAGCGGCTACAGTGGAGCAGTTCAGAGCTCAGCTTGAGACGGCTAAGTTGAATTTATCCTATTGTACGATCACATCCCCACTTGATGGGGTGGCAAGTGCGGCGTTGCAGCAGGAGGGGAGTTACATCAGCCTGAATAATAGCATGCTGACAACGGTGGCGGCTTTGGATCCGATCTGGGTGAATTTTAGCGTTTCTGAAAATGATATGCTGACATTTCGCAGTGAAGAAAAAAAAGGGATCCTTGTTTTACCAAAAGACCAGCAATATCAGGTGAAGGTTGTGTTTGGCGATGGTTCTGTTTTTCCGCATGTGGGCCATATTACCTTTACTGAGCCTTATTTCAATCAGAATACGGGCACTTTTTTGATCCGGGCAAGTGTGGACAATCCGGATAAAATTCTACGTCCCAATCAATTTGTGCGTGTCGATGTGGATGGGGCTTCAAGGCCGCATGCGATACTGATCCCGCAAAAAGCGATACAGCAATCTGCAAAAGGGCCTTTTGTGTGGGTCATCAATAAAGAAGGCAAGGCCGATTTTAGACCGGTGACACTTGGGGATTGGAATGAAACGAACTGGTTCATCAATGAAGGGCTATTTCCTGGTGAGGAAGTGGTTGTTGAGGGTGGACTTCAAGTGCGCCCCGGGGAACTTGTGAGGAAGAAGTAGATGTTCTCTAATTTCTTCATCAATAAGCCGATCTTTGCATCTGTTTTATCCATTCTAATTGTGATCGCAGGACTTTTGTGTATGAATGTGCTGCCAGTGTCTCAGTATCCTCAGATCACGCCTGTTCAAATTCAAGTGACGACATCTTACCCTGGCGCTAATGCTGAAACGGTTGGCAATTCCGTTGCAGCACCTATTGAGGCGCAGATCAATGGGGTAGACAATATGCTCTACATGACCTCGACAAGCTCTAATACAGGCCAGATGACGATTACGGTCTATTTTACTTTGAATACAGATCCGGATATTGCTCAGGTGCTTGTACAAAATCGGGTGAATTTAGCGCTTCCGCAATTGCCCGATGCGGTGAAGCAGTTCGGGGTATCGGTTCAGAAGAAGTCTGCTGGAATCCTGATGATCATTGGGATCTTTGATAAAGCTGGTCGCTATAGTCAGGAGTATGTCACGACTTATGCAAACGTCTATATTTTAGATGCGATCAAGCGGATCAATGGAGCTGGGCAGGCGGCGATTTTTGGACAGCCGGATCAGGCGATGCGCATTTGGATGAATCCCGATCAAATGGCCTCTCTTGGAATTACGACAACAGATGTGCAAAGTGCGGTCGCAAAACAAAATGCACAGTTTGGTGCAGGTCAAATTGGGCAAGAGCCAAACAATGGAAAAGCGCAGCTGACATTTCCTGTGATTACAGAGTCTCCATTTATTGAACCGTCGCAGTACGACAATATTATCTTGCGGGCAAGTCAGGACGGGAGTGCGATTGTCCGACTGCGTGATATCGCACGGACTGAGATTGGAAAAAAACAATACATCGATGATCGTCGATTGAATTCTCATCCGATGACTCCGATTGGTATTTACCAGCAACCGGGTGCCAATGGATTGACTGTTTCAAATGATGTCCTTGCAGCGATGGAGAAGATGAAACAGACCATGCCGGATGGAATTGAATATGTGGTCGCGTTAGATACAACAGACTTTGTCAGGCTTTCAATTGAAGAAGTGATCAAAACGCTCCTGGAAGCCATGCTTCTTGTTGTATTGGTTGTTTATGTCTTTTTGCAAAACTTTAGAACGACCTTTATTTGTCTGATCGCTATTTTAATTTCGTTGATTGGGACATTTGTTGGGATGTTCCTGCTTGGGTTTTCCATCAACCTATTAACGCTCTTCGGTCTTGTACTCGCGATCGGGATTGTAGTGGATGATGCGATTCTGGTAGTGGAGAATGTGGAACGGACCATGGCTGAAAAGAAGATCAGCGGTAAGGAAGCTGTTCAGCTCGCCATGAAAGAAGTGTCTGGGCCGATAATAGCCGCTGTTCTTGTGATCTCGGCTGTTTTTATTCCGGCTGCATTTTTGCCTGGAACAACAGGGCAGCTTTATAAGCAGTTTGCTATTACGATTACGATTTCGGTGGTCATTTCAGGATTTGTAGCTTTAACGCTTGCACCTGCTTTGTCTGCGGTTATGTTAAAACACTCAGAGCCACCTGAAAAAGGATTTTTTGCGTGGTTTAATCGACAGCTTGCACGGATGACGAAGGGATATGGATCAGTCTCAGCATTAATGATCAGACGTGTTGTTCTTTCTTTGACTTGTCTTGCAGTAATGTTGATTGGTATGGGATATTTATTTCATCGTATCCCAACAAGCTTTATTCCTAATGAAGACCAAGGGTATGTGCTGGGGCAATTGATTTTACCGGACGCTTCTAGTTTAGAGCGGACAATTGAAGCTTCAGCAAATATTGATGAGCTATTCAAAGAAAATCCTGCTGTTTTAAACCGCACAATCATCAATGGACTTAGCATGATTGACGGTCAGTACAAGCCCAATATGGCCACTTTCTTTGTCACTCTAAAAGACTTTCGAGAACGTTATGCCGATACGGAAACAGCCCGGGCTCAAAATGCAAAAGCGGTGCTGATGGATGTCGGAAGAAAAGCAAAGAATTTACCTGCCGGTATTTTTATCCCGCTTCCCCCTCCTGCGATTCCAGGGATTGGAACAAGTGGGGGATTTGAGTTTTGGGTCCAATCCCGAGGGACGGCAGATCCGACAGAATTATACAACATGACCCAGGACTTTATTAAAAAAGCAAAAGAAAGGCCTGAACTTGCCAACTTGAATAGTACATTTCGAGCATCATCCCTTCAATTGAAGGCAGATGTCGACCGTGAAAAAGCAGAATTGCTTGGTGTTTCGATCAATGACATCTATAGTACGATGCAAGCGCAGTTTGGGTCGATGCAGGTAAGCCAATTTGATCAATATAGCCGAACATGGAATGTGACCATTCAATCAGATGCAGCCTTCAGGCAAACTCCAGCTGATTTGACAAGACTTTATGTGCGTTCCAATAAAGCAGAAATGATCCCGCTTTCAGCACTTGTTAAAACAAGTTACTCAAATGGGCCGGATTTAGTGCCTCATTTCAATGGTTTTCCGGCAGCTCAGATTTCAGGAAGTGCAGCACCCGGATATAGTTCGGGGGATGCAATCCGCGTGATGGAAGAAATTTCAAAAGAGGTGCTACCGCAAGATTATGGTCATGCCTGGTCAGGTATGGCATTCCAAGAAATCGAGTCAGGTTCCAGCAGTACAGTGGCTTTTGTGTTTGGGATAATTATTGTATTTCTTATCTTAGCCGCCCAGTATGAATCTTGGAGCTTGCCTCTTTCTGTTTTAACAGCAGTGCCTTTTGGTCTGATCGGTGCGCTACTAGCAACTTGGCTCCGGGGCCTTGAAAACGATGTGTATTTCCAGATCGGGCTTTTGTTATTAGTCGGCCTGGCAGCCAAAAATGCGATCTTGATCGTGGAGTTTGCAACCCACTTATATGAGCAGGGCAAGTCTCCTGAAGATGCCGCCGTTGAAGCAGGAGAACTTCGGTTGCGCCCAATTTTGATGACTTCACTTGCCTTTATCTTCGGAGTGCTGCCTCTTTATCTTGCGACCGGTGCCGGAGCGAATGCACGCCATTCGATTGGGACGGGGATTTTTGGCGGGATGATCGGAGCTTCATCGCTTGCTCTTTTATATGTTCCACTCTTCTTCTACTTGTTCAGCCGCTTGTTCAACCGGAGAAAAGACTAAGATGCGATTAATCATTTTGTTATTGGCATGCACAGGATGTATGGTAGGACCGGATTATGTGCCTCCCGAATTAGACATTCCGGAAAGTTATCATTATGAAGAGCCCGGTGCAGAAAATACAATTAATACCGAATGGTGGCATTTATTCAATGAACCGGTTTTAGATGAACTGATTGCGATCGGCCTTGAATACAATAAAGATATCAAAATTGCTACAGCTAACATCCGTGCTGCTAATGGCTTTTATATTCAGACACGCGCTCCTTTATTTCCACAAATTGGCTATGATGCGGATGCAACAAGACAGAAAGTCAGCCGCACATTGGCTATGGTGCCAGCTGCCCCGGGTTTTGTAAACCCGTATAATACATTTCAAGTCTTTGGCACAGTAAGCTGGCAACTCGATGTATGGGGACAGATCAGACGCCAATTAGAGGCGGCCGACGCAGATTTCTATGCGACGATTGAAGCAAGACGGGGAGTGGTCCTCATGGTTGTGACATCAATTGCCAATAACTACTTTCAACTACGCAGCCTGGATGAACAGCTTGAAATATCAAAACGCACGCTGAAATCCTATCAAGAGTCTCTGGATTATTTTGAAAAGCAGTATAAGTACGGCCAAGTATCGCAAATGACAGTGGCACAAGCAAGAACCCAGTTGGAAACGGCGGCTGCCACCATTCCTCAGTTTGAATCACAGATTGTTACACTTGAAAATTCTCTTTCTGTGTTGCTTGGGCAGAACCCTGAAAGTATTCCGCGTGGAAAAAATATTGCTAAGATCGCCCTACCTCCTGTTCCAGAAGGGATTCCATCTGAGATTTTATTTAATCGTCCCGATGTCATGCAGGCAGAAGATGACTTGATTGCCGCTAATGCCCTGATCGGAGCTGCAGAAGCCCTGTACTTTCCATCGATCGCCCTAACAGGATATAATGGCGCAGCAAGCCAAAGCCTCTCTAAGTTATTCACCGGCCCTTCCAATACCTGGAGTTATACCGGTTCGATCATCGGTCCTATCTTCACATGGGGTTTGATCTATGGACAAGTCGAGCAAGCAAAAGCTGCTGCTGATGCTGCTCTTCAGGTTTATGCACGCACAATTCAAGAGGCCTTTGCGGATGTTGAGTCTTCTCTTTTTGCCCATCAAATGCTGCAAATTCAAATCAAAGCGCAGGAAAGACTTGTAGAGGCATCTGGTGAATATACCCGCCTTGCTACTCTTCAGTACCATGGCGGCTATACCCCATACTTTGCTGTCCTCCAAGCTCAGCTGCAATATTTTCCAGCTGAACTTGCCCTTGCCGAAGTCCAGGCAGAGCTTTTGATCTCACTTGTCAATGTCTACTCTGCCATGGGAGGCGGGTGGGTCATCCTCGCCGAAGACATGATCAATGGAAGTTGTCAATAGCTGCTTTTGCGATATACTTGTCATAATCTCTTATACGCCAAGAGATGTCGTGTATGATACGTGATGAGTTCTCAGCAGACTCATTCAACAATGCAAGCTGTTTCTTCACCGACTCAATAAGACGCTCTGAATCAGCTTTATTGAGATACAGAAGGGCATCTTCTACAAAACGGATTCCTTCAGCTATTTGATTTTTTTTAAGACAATTGACAGATTTACAAAGTGTATAAAGGCCTTTTTTCTGATTCCAATAAGATTGATCCTCAGTAAGATCTGGTAAGATATCACGCCCCTTAAATACATCAATTACAAAAGGTAAATTCTCAATTGAATTTGTTAAAAGTATATGGCAGGTATTGATCGTATGAATGTGCTTAACATTAGAATCGATTGAGAGATCGTACAAATAAGTGTGTTCACAGTTATATTTTTTACGAAGACTATTGGATTCGTTAAACAATGTAACAACTTCAGTCATTAACGTTTTTCCTTCTTCTAAAAGCCCTTTTTCTAAACAGTTGATGCATTTAGCGAGTCTGAGCCCAGCTTTTTTTTCAATCCATAAAACTTCCTTAGCATCCGGATCAATATTAGGTAGAAGATCATGTTCATTTAAAACATCGATCACAAAGGGTAATTCTGCTCTTGAGCCATTTAAAAGTTCAATGCATCGTTCTATTGTTGAAATTTGCCCATTATTGGTAGAGCTGTGCTGGGATGCTGTCATGAGTTCAAACCATGTTTTCGAGCTGTCGTTGTCGTACCGATAGGTGTAGAAATCATTAATTTCTCGAAAGATTCGAATGGCTTCATGCATGCATTTTAGCCCGCCCTC
>CAZOAX010000042.1:0-765 GCA_964577735.1 uncultured bacterium | reverse complement strand
CTTGATTGCTAAAACAATTAGCGCTTAAAATCTTTTGAGCGTAAGCATTTTTGTTATGTGCTCGAGGATCGTAATTTTCAAAAATACGTGTCGTGCCATTGTTGTCACATTTTTGCATTTTGTTTTCCTTATAAAAAAGATTCGTGAAGTGTTGTTTTGCCTTTTAAAACATCAATTACAAGAGGTAAATGCTCCCTTGATGAAGTCAGAAGGGCATGACATCTGTTTAGGTTCTTAATATGGTGTTTGTTATTGGATATGTAGATATTCACAATGCTGTCAGGGAGTTTAGAAATCTTGTGAAAAGTAGTGGCCTCATTAAAAAGCCAGATTGTTTCAAGTATCGTTCTTATTCCTTGATCAATGTTATTATCTTCCAGAAGGTCAACAGATTTACTATAGTATTCAAACGCATTTTTTTGAGCAGAAAAGGCTATCTGATTTTTGGTGGGATCCACTGTTTTGCAAGTTGTTAAGACTTTCTTTATCCGGTCTATTGCTTCTATTGAGTCGTCTGATAAGGTTGCGATCCTGTAGTGATTGATCGAGGCGTTCAAGTGGATAGACAGGATTTCACTAAGTGGTTTTGACTCTTTATCGTAGTAACGGGCTATGTAATAGTTATTGATCTTGCGAAAGATCAACAAGGCTTCCTTCGTGCATTTTTCAGTGGCTTGATAGTCTCCCATATTGAAAAGTAGAAGACCGATGCGGCATTGTCCCTCTCCGTACCTTTCGGCCATTTTAACAGGCGATTCACTTTGA
>CAZOAX010000041.1:6000-11198 GCA_964577735.1 uncultured bacterium | reverse complement strand
CTTTAAAGAATCTTTATATTTCAAAAATTTCCATGAACCGTATAGAATCTCCTTTTAAAAAGGATTCTTCTATGAAAACAGGTGTTTTACTCGTCAATCTAGGAACACCCGCGAGTCTTACGAGGAAATCCCTAAAGAAATATCTGATCGAATTTTTAACAGATCCGAGAGTCATCGATATTCCCTGGCTTCAACGCCAATTATTGGTCAGGGGATTAATTGTTCCAAAACGGCTGAATTCTTCCTTAAAATCCTACCAAGCCATTTGGACAGAAGAAGGATCTCCTTTACTCGTCCACAGTTTGAAAACAGCCGAGCTATTACAGGCAGCTTTGGGGACAAATTACCAAGCTGAAATCGCGATGCGCTACCAATCACCCTCTATAAGAAATACTCTTAAAAAATTTAAGGATGTAAAAAAACTCATTGTTCTTCCTCTTTTTCCTCAATATGCCTCGGCTACAACAGGGTCCATCTTTGAAAAAATATTTCAGGAGATATCCACCCTGAATACATTCCCCAAAATAACACTCATCGATGAATTTCATGATCACCCCCTTTTTATTCGGGCTTTTCAATCAGTCAGCTCAAGTTTTGACTATGCTGATTACGACCATATTTTGTTCAGTTTTCATGGTTTGCCAGAAAGGCAGTTGAAAAAAGCGAATAGCAATTGCTGCAAACCCAGCTGCTGTGAAAAAAATAAATCTTGCTACGCCGCTCAGTGCTATAGAACTGCTCATTTAATTGCTGAAAAATGCCAATTCAAGCACTACTCCGTATGCTTCCAATCAAGACTTGGAAAAGAACCCTGGATCCAGCCTTTTGCAAGTGATAGAATTAAAGAGCTCGCTAACAATGGAGCTAAAAAAGTCCTCGTATTCTGTCCGGCTTTTGTTGCCGATTGCCTGGAAACCCTTTATGAGATCGCAGTCGAATACAAGGAGCTTTTCATTCATGAAGGCGGGGAGACCCTGGACCTTGTCCCGGGACTTAATACACATCCTGATTGGATCGAAGCATTAAAATCCCTTATTTTGTCGCAAGGGACAAGATCTCAGAATAACGAGCAAGATACCGCTTTAAAGCAAGCTCAGGATCAATCTTCTCGGCATGCGCTTGCTCGATCAGAGTAAATAGGGAATGCCCAAAAGCCATTTCAGGATCTAGAGTTTCGACTTCCGGTTTTTCCCACTTGTGCTTGTGGATCGCTTTAAGGATCTCATGGCCTTTAGATAGAGCCGGGAGTGCATTCGGGATTCTTTCCAAGGGATGACGCGGGGTCTTTCTCTCTTGTTTTTTGATCTCATCCCACTGAGCTAGAACCTCTTCTGGAGACAGATCCTGTTTTTCCCCGAAGATATGAGGATGACGCCGGATCAACTTCTCACAAATCCCTTCCACAATTCCATCCAAATGAGCAAATTTTTCTTTTTCTGCAAGCCGGCAAAGAAATAAGACCACAAAAAGCAGATCGCCAAGCTCTTCTTTAATATCAGCTCCATCAGCTTTATCGATCGCATCGATCACCTCACAGGCTTCTTCCAGTAAATCTCCTTTGATCGAAAGCAGCGTCTGCTTACGGTCCCACTCACATCCATTCGGGCCAAGCAATGTGTCGATAATCTGCAATAAAGGAACGACTGTATCCATAATTATTCTCCCATAAAAAGCTTTCATTTATACCCATTTTGCTTAAACTTTGAAAGAGACAAGAAAAGGAGCATTTTAATGACGGCAAGTTTTAAAAAAATTCAAGAAGCACTCGGCGATAAAGCAGAAAGCCTACTGAACCATACTTCTAAAACCGTTTTAAAAAACGCGCTCCATGTCCCCAGTCCCGCTTGGCTCGATGACATTCATGGGATCAGTAATCGGTCTAATCGTGTTATCGGCAATCTGCATCGTCTTTTTAATACTGGCCGGCTTGCCGGGACAGGTTACCTCTCCATCCTTCCTGTCGACCAAGGAATTGAACACTCAGCCGGAGCCTCATTTGCACCCAATCCCCTCTACTTTGATCCGGAAAACATTGTAAAGCTGGCAATAGAAGGGGGCTGTAATGCCGTCGCTTCCACTTTAGGCGTCCTCGGTATCGTCTCGCGCAAGTACGCCCATAAGATCCCTTTCATTATGAAGATCAATCATAATGAGCTTCTTTCCTATCCCAACCATTTTGATCAAATCATCTTTGCAAGTGTTCAACAAGCCTATGACATGGGTGCCGCTGCTATCGGTGCCACCATCTATTTTGGATCTCCTGAAAGTGACAGACAAATTGTCGAAGTTTCAAAAGCCTTCAAAATGGCCCATGAGCTTGGCATGGCCACCATTCTCTGGTGCTACCTCCGCAATCCCGGCTTCAAAGTCGGCGGTGTTGATTACCATACAAGTGCCGATCTCACCGGTCAGGCCAACCACCTCGGGGTGACCATTGAGGCTGACATCATCAAGCAAAAAGCCCCCACACTCAATGGCGGTTACCTTGCCCTCAATAAAGAAAAGAAAGATTACGGCAAATACTCCGATCTCATGTATAGCAAGCTAGCTTCCGATCACCCGATCGATCTATGCCGGTATCAAGTCCTCAACTGCTACAACGGCAGAGCCGGTTTAATTAATTCAGGTGGAGAAGCCGGTAAGAACGACCTCCAGGATGCCATTCAAACAGCCGTCATCAACAAACGCGCCGGTGGCATGGGCCTCATTAGTGGCAGAAAGACCTTCCAAAAACCCATGAAGGACGGCATCGCCCTATTTAATGCCATCCAGGACGTCTACCTCTGCCCCGAAGTCACCCTCGCCTAATAAGTAAAGAATCATCCGCTTGCCTATTCGTTTCGATACCAGAAGAGAACTAACGCAGAGACGCAGAGGCGGGGAGACGCAGAGAAAGATGCTTGCTATCAAGGACTTAACTCTACCAGAAGAAAGTTCCTTTCTTCTGGTCAGAAGTTTTTATTGCTTAAATGGAGGCCTAAAGGCCTTCATTTAAGCAATAAAAAGATCTCTCTCTGCGTCTCCCCGCCTCTGCGCCTCTGCGTTAATATTGCTTTCACATATTCTTAGATCAATTTTTACTGAGATAATCGATATTCGATAAGAGAACGCGTACGGGTACGTTAATTTAAGGATGGTAGTGGGAGGCGCGTCTGGCGTAGAAGGCCATGGTTGCGAGGGAAAGGAGCGCGGCGGCACCTAGGATCACATGCGAGGAAAGTAGAAGAAGCGCACCTCCAAAGATGCAAATGAAAGCATCTCCAAGAACGCGCAGGGAAAGCTGCACACCCATTACTTCCCCTTGAATATGGCTTGAGACAGAATCCGATATTTTGACCATGATGATGGTGCAGGCCATGCCGATCAAAAGACCGCTTGCTCCAAATAAGGCGAGCATCATTATTTGTGTGTTAGTTGAGATCATTCCTAAGAGCAGAAGCGCAAATCCCCCAATAGAAAAGAGGATTGCATGTCTTTTTGTACGCGTTGAGGAAGGCAAAGTAGACAACCATCCATTGCCGGCTCCAAGAGCGATGCAAAGGATTCCGTTATAATACATCAATTCAGCAGGTCCAAGGCCCCATTTCATTGTTAGAAAAACAGGGCCAAACTCATAGAATATGTCCACAGCGAGTGTAAAAGCAGTCGATACGATGAGAAGGAAGCGCAAACCTTGATTCGTGAACAGATTCTTTAATCGCTTCACTAGATTCATCCGCACTAAAAAAGGGGCTTTTTCCGATTTTTTTACATCGCTTGGATTGAGAACAAAATGAGAAATAATGGCCAATATAAAAAAGAGCACACATATGATGTAGAACGGGGTCATCAGCGATAGGCCGCTCCATAAATTCTTATCGGAGGTCAAGCCTCCAATAAAAGGACCAATCAAATAAGCGATCGATGCAGACGCGTTGATCTTTCCAAACGCGCTTGCTTTGGGTAACGAGGTGAAATCAGCCGTCATAGCACGGGCAACAGCAATGTTTCCTTCCATCAGCCCAGCGGCAAACCGACTGAGGATCAATAATTCTAAATAACGTGTATGAATGGCAATGCCTGTCACTAAATAGCAAAACGCTGCAATAGTTAAGCTGACCGTGATTGTGTTTTTTCTCCCATAATCATCCGAAAACGATCCCAAAATAGGCGCACCAAAGAACTGCCCAAGTGGATAGGCTGCTAATGTAAATCCGAGAACGATGGCGCGATTTGCAAGAGTGGCGTCGACCGGCATGATCGAATACTCGGGATTTAAAAAAAGTGCCGGAAAGATCAAATAAGGGATAGAGATTCCAATAAACCCGGAAAAAACTATGAGTATAAGAACACGGAACTGGGCTTTTTCAGACTTCATAGCTTGTTAAACGCGACAAAAACTCCTCGAAATCGGACGGCAAGCTTTCCTTCTTGCCAAATTTCAGAGATAAGCTCGATACGCGCTCTTCCTTTTTTTTCAAATATTTTTAAAAATCGTTCCCAGTCTGTGCCTTCGGGTTTCTTACACTCTGCAATAAAGTCAGACGTGACAGGAGCCAGATACTCGATCTCGCTACTTGCAATCACGATCTCTCCTTTTACATTTACATGTACCAGGCTAAAACAAGCAAGTGTTGCAAGCGAATGAAGACTTCCACCGAAAGCGGTCTTCTTATGATTGATATTGGGAAGTAAGGGAGCGCTTACAATAATATGATCGTTGTCAGCTTTAACCACATCTATTCCCATTGCAGAACAAAGAGGCATGCTATTGTAGAGAAACGTTTTAAGCTCATCAGTTTTCATAGTTTTATTAATTTATCAGTGCTATATAAAAATTACAAACGATTTAGAGGTCTTATGCCAGTACTTGATAAAACAGGAACTTTTTATATAGGTAATTCCGGTAAAAGTCCCTTGCTCTACGATTCTAAAGACCTCACAACACATGCAGTGATCGTTGGGATGACAGGGAGTGGTAAAACAGGTCTTGGGATCGATATTCTCGAAGAAGCGGCGCTGGACCATATACCGGCACTGATCATCGATCCAAAAGGAGACTTAAGCGATCTTTTACTCACCTTTCCAGACTTACGTCCGGAAGATTTTGCTCCTTGGATCGATCACGCAGAAGCCGACCAAAAAAGAACAACGATTGATGCCCTAGCTAAAGAAACAGCTGACAAGTGGAAAAAGGGGATTGAATCCGCCGGCCTAAC
>CAZOAX010000041.1:0-5990 GCA_964577735.1 uncultured bacterium | reverse complement strand
ACAAAAGAGCGGATCGCCGAACTAAAAAGCAGTGTTGAGCGCATCATCTACACCCCGGCAAGCGGAGCTGGCATCCCGATCTCCATCTTAAGCTCCTTCAAAGCGCCACCGGAAGAACTGATTCAAAATACCGATGAATTTAGAGATAAGATCATCAGCACCGTGTCAAGTTTGCTCGGGCTTCTCGGCATTCAGGCAGATCCGGTCAAAAGCCGTGAGCACATCCTCTTATCGACGATTTTAGAAACAAACTGGAAAGAGGGCAAAGACCTCACTCTTGAAAACCTTATTTCGCAAATCCAAAAGCCCGGATTTAGTAAAGTCGGCGTTTTTGATCTTGATACATTTTTTCCTGAAAAGGATAGGCAAGCCTTCTCAGTTAACTTAAACAACCTGCTTGCCTCACCAAGCTTTCGAGGATGGCTTGAAGGAGAGCCCCTCGACATACAAAAACTCCTCTACACTAAAGACGGCAAACCGAAGCACGCCATTCTTTCCATTGCCCATCTTCAGGATGCTGAAAGAATGTTTTTTGTAACATTATTCCTCAATGAACTGATCTCCTGGATGAGAAGGCAGTCAGGAACATCCTCTCTACGTACCATTCTTTATATGGATGAAATCTTCGGCTATTTTCCACCCAACGGGATGCCCCCTTCTAAAAAACCTATGCTGACCCTCCTTAAACAAGCACGTGCATATGGTCTTGGCGTCGTTCTTTCCACTCAAAACCCTGTCGACCTTGATTATAAGGGCCTATCTAACTGCGGAACCTGGTTCATCGGCAAGCTTCAGACAGAACAAGACATCGGACGGATCATCACAGGTCTTAAATCGGCTTCATTAGATGACGCGAGCTCAAATGAAATACAAAAATTACTAAATCAAACCGGCAAAAGAAAATTTGTTGTTAAAAACGTCCACGAAAAAGCACCCATTCTTTTTGAAACACGCTTCTCCATGTCCTATCTCTCAGGGCCTCTCACCCTCCCTCAAATCTCTAGCCTGATGAAACCTTTTAAAAGGAAAGAACCCGTCAAAATCGCTGCCTCATCTGCAGAAAAAAACGAAGCTCCCATCGGAATCGATGAATATTATTTAGACAGCCCAAAATCCAAAAACTATCAGCCTTTCTTCATCGGCTTTTCCAAGCTCCACTTTGTAGATAGTAAAAACAAGATCGATGTTTGGAAAAAATTCACCCTGGCTGTGTCTACAACCGACAATGGCAATAAATTGGACTGGGCTCAGACAGAAACACTCGATCAAGATTCTGACATCACCAAAACCCCCTCAACAGGAACGTTTCAAGACCTGCCATCAGCCCTCAATCAATCCAAAAGCTTCACCGAATACAAAAAAAACCTCATCGACCACCTTTACCAAACAGAAACGCTTAATCTCTTTTACTCAAACGACGCGAAAACACTCTCTAATCCCGATGAATCTAAAGACGACTTCCTTAAGCGCATAAGCAACCTTCTACAAGAAAAAACTAAAGCTGATGCGGAAAAAATAAGACAGCAATACGAACCAAAGATCAGAACCCTGCAAGACAGGATCAACCGCTCTGAACTGAAATACGAAAAAGAAAAATCCAACTCATTTTCTAAAAAAATAGAAGCCTTCCTCTCTTTCCTCGCGACCCTCCTCAGTTCTTTAATGGGACGCAAAAAAATCTCAAGCACCACGATCTCAAAAGCCGGCACATCCCTTCGTAAAGTCAGTAGATCCATGGAAGATCAAAATGTCACCCAAGCAGAAAGCTCTCTTGGCAACTATCAGCAACAGCTTGATGACCTTCAAGCCGAACGTGATGCTGAGATCGCAAAAGCTGAAACCCTCGATCCAAACAAAATCTCACTCGACACCATCATCATCCGCCCCCGTAAGTCCGACATCGATATCGACAATATCGGCATTCTTTGGAAGGCGGAGTCGTAAATTCATCACTCTTGCACGGGCCTCATCGATACGGGATTCTAGAATGCGGCCATCCATAACTGCTTCCAAAATGGCACGATGAATACGCTTGATATCATTTACACTCAACTCAAATCCCGATTTCTCACCAGATAACAATTTACCTCCAAGCAATAAAATATCGCACCCGGCATTCAATGCTTGAATCGCTGCCTCGTCCACCGACTTGCATTTTTTTAAAACTCCTTCCATCACAAGCGAGTCTGTAATCACAACCCCCTGAAATCCAATTGTTTCTCTTAAGTACCCGATTGTATTTTTGGACAGCGTGGCGCAATTATCAGGATCCAAAGCCGGTACTAAAATATGGGCTGTCATGATTGCATCAGCCTCACTTGCAAGCAGACGAAAGGGCACCAATCCCATCGATTCCAATTCAGAAAGAGATTTATTGACCATAGGCACCCCTTCATGGGAATCGACCTCCGTATCCCCATGGCCAGGAAAATGCTTAAGTGTAGTAATGATCCTAGCATCCTGATAGCCCTTTAAAGCCTCTTTACCAAATATAGCGACCTCCAAGGGATCACTTGAATAAGCACGTCCTCCAATGACCGGATTGTTTGGATTACTGTTCACATCTACTACAGGCGCCAAGTTCATATTGATTCCTGCGACATGCATTTCATTTCCTATAAGCCGAGCGATCACACGTGCACATTTAGGATTTTTCATCTCACCATTTTCCGGGACTTTGGTAAAAGCATCTTTAAATCGACACACCCGTCCCCCTTCCTGATCGGCGGCAATTAACAAAGGCACCTTTGCCAATTTCTGCAGACCATCGCTAAAGCACTTTATTTCACCTAAAGTATGCAGGGGATTGCACCAATCATAATAAATGACACCTCCAACGCCCACTTCCTGGATCAAGACCCGTGCATCCTCATCCCCATGCACATGCACCATCAACAATCCGCCCACTTTTTCTTCAAGTGTTATGTCAGCCACAAGCGCATGGACCATACACAAAAAAATAAATAGATACGCCAAATTTCCCCCCTACATCGAATTCAAGAATGTGCTACATACTAACTTTAGGGAGAATTATTATGTTCAAAGATTTGATTGCCGGAATCACACTCGGCGTCGTGCTTATTCCGATCGCCATGGCCTTTGGAGAGCTTGCAGGTGTCGGAGCTGTTGCCGGGCTCAAAGCCTCCATCTTGCCATTGATAGCCTATTCCCTATTCTCAAGTTCGAAGTTGATCATTATTGGACCTGAGGCTTCTACAGCAGCTTTAGTGGGAGCCACCATTGCTCCTTTAGCGCTTGGCGATCCAGATAAGGCCGTTGTTTTTGCTTCGATCCTTGCTCTTTTAACGGGTTTATTTTTGCTGGTGGCAAAATTTGCACGTTTAGGTTTTATTGCAAACTACATCCCAAAACAAGTGCTGATCGGCTTTTTAACAGCACTTGGGATCATGATCATCATTGAACAGCTCAGTCAAATTCTGGGGCTATCGATCTCGGCAGACACCCCTTTTGCAAAGTTACAGGAACTATTTGCGCATATAAACGAAATTCATCTCCCCACACTTCTTGTCGCTTTAGGTTCCCTTGTCATCATTTCTCTATTTTCAAAATTCATCCCCTGGCTGCCCGGGCAAATTGTAGTCATGATCTTAGGGGTGGCGCTAGTAGAGTTTTTTCACATCGATCGTTTGGGGATACAAACACTTGGCAAACTTCCTGAAGCAAATCTCCATTTTTCATTTCCTAAAATTTCATGGAGCGAATTTACAATTCTAATTCCTGGAGCCCTATCCATTGCCATCATTGCATTTACTGATTCTATTCTGACAGCCCGTGTATTTGCAGAAAAAAATAAATCTGAACTTGATCCCAATCAAGAAAGCCTGGCCCTCAGCTTAGGCAACCTCGCGTCTGCCCTTACCCAGACAATGCCAGTCTCTGTCAGCGCTTCCAGAACTTCCATCGCAGAATCTCTTGGTGCTAAAACCCGTCTAGTGGGGATTGTGGCACCTCTGATCATCCTGTTATTTATCTATTTCAGGGGTTTAGAGCAAATTCAATATCTTCCAAAAGCCATCCTGGGATCTATCTTGATCATAGCAGGATGGAATCTGATTGAACTTACTGCATTTTTAAAATTTTATAAGTTTCATAAACGTGGGTTTGCTGTTGCACTTTTGACTCTATTTGCCGTTCTTTCAGTAGGCGTACTTGAAGGAGTCTTTATTGCTGTTGTCTTTGCTTTTACCCTGGTCGTATACTATCTTGCTAAAGATCAAACATCCATCATCAACACAGAGCCAGGCATTTTAGTTATCCATGTAGGCTCAAGTATTTTCTTTGCTAATTCTCACACCATCCATACCGTCATTCGCAAACTGATTAAACCAGAGAGCAAATATGTCCTGATCGATGCAACCTCCATTTTCGCCATCGACTATGCCGGCGCTGAAATGCTGGCAGAACTTCAAACCGAGCTTGCCGAACAGAACATCACACTTGGAATGATCCATGTAAAAGATTCCATCAAAGACTCTTTAAATAGAATGGAAAACAAAAGCAATTTACTAATAATTAACAACTTGAATGAAATTAAACAAATCAACTTGGATGATAATCTAACAAACTGATACACAAAGACTATTGGAGGTGAGCTATGTCATATTCAACTTATTTAAAATGGGGAACTGGCGGAGGACTTATCGGCGGTGTGATCGCTTCAGGATATTATGAAGGGAAAGCAAGCAAAGAGCATTTCAAACAAGCCCAAAAAGAATCACTTGCCATCGCCGTATCTGAACTCATAACTAATAAGAGCGCCCTGTCCCTTTTTACCGGCCCCCTGACTGGAGCCGCCGTCGGAAGCAGCTTCTACGGAATTAAAAACTATAAATCGCTCATCAAACCCGTCCAGCTAACCACCTGGCTGATCACCCTGACTGCCATCTCCGCTTTCTCCGCCTACCAGATCGGCAAGCATGAGTAACTCATGTCACGTAACTGAAATTTAACTTACGGCTTGCTGATTTTAAAATTATATGTATGATGAAATGCAGCGAAAGCTATTTGAATGTTCAGTTCTTATGATCATATCAAACCAAACGTATGCAAATTCAACTTCAACACACAAAGGACTTTTAAATGATCAAAACAAAGCTATTTGGCTTTTTTGTTGCATTTGTCTCCATGGGGGCATCTGCATTCGCATCGGTCAACCCAGACCCTAGTTACATACAGATTTCCAATGCAGGATCAAAGATCAAACTAAAACCTCACGGTTTTGATAATCACATCCCTTCGGATGATACAAGAAACTTTCAATGGATCTTTAATAATTACCCACATGCAGACATTAACCTTGAACGTGGAACCTATCATATCAGCGAGCTGGTTGAGGGAGCAAATTATCAAGGAACGATCTCCGGAGACGGACAAAATGAAACACACATTGTTGGACGAGGTCCACTAGTAGACGGTCAGTACGTTTTCCCGGCTCTTGATGCAGACAAACAAGCACGTATGTATCTACCGGGAACTCCTTGGTTATTTTGGTTTCATCCCATTGACGGTGATGTCAACGACTGGGAGTCCACCAAACTTGCTCTTAAAGTAAAAGATCTTTCATTCCGTTTGGATGGTCTTGGTGCTTTGAGCACTCTCTATGAACAACCTCTATACGCTGTTTGGGGTCATATATTAATCACAGGCCACAATGCAAACTATCACGAGCAAGTTGGGAATATTTCCCATGTTGAAATAGATTTTAAAAATGTGACATTCGAATCTCAATTTGTCACTTATGATTTGTATGGCCAGACAAAAACACATTCAAACGTAGCAGCAGGCTTCCTTCTCTATGGGGGTGAAGACTGGAGACCAGATGGCATCATGCTCAATCATATGAATGAAATTGACCATAGCCCGATCAATGCCCAAATCAAAGTCAAAGATTGCGTATTCAAAAATCAATTCCAATATGGGTTTGGCGCAGAAGGCCTTTTTACAAGCAACACTGGATTGGGCTACTCATT
>CAZOAX010000040.1:8739-11240 GCA_964577735.1 uncultured bacterium | reverse complement strand
GTCAATGCTGCTGTGAAAAAGGCGCAAGAGAAGATCAAACAATCTTGGGACAATCATACATTTGCCAAGACTGTGAACAATTGGGGCATCATGATCAAAAACATCGGCAACTATGGGAATGATTATTTACTAAGAGCCGCTGTTGCCTATGGTGGCCTTGGAGCAAATTTACCGGAAGATGCCATCTATCCTGTCACTAATGTCGATAGCACTGGCCAGCCCCTAAATGGTCGTTACAACTACATCGTGCATTTCAATAAAGACCAGATCCCTCCAGTCAATGCCTTCTGGTCTCTCACCATGTACAACGATAAGCACTTTTTTGTCGCCAATCCTATCAATCGTTACGCACTCGGCGACCGTGACGCCCTCCAATTTAATGCAGATGGTTCCCTTGACATCTACCTTCAAAATAAAGCCCCTGAAAAGACATCTAACTGGCTTCCAGCCCCAGAAGGGGACTTTAACCTCCTCTTAAGACTCTATGATCCAAAGCCAGAAGCGTTAGATGGAACATGGACCCCACCACTAATAAAGCGCGTTAATTGATTCTCTTGGAATATTTTCGGCATATCGACATAATGATCTGAAAAATATTCTTGAGTACCCATGATCTCATTATTTCCAAATATCCATTTTCCTAAAGAAGTTGCACACCGTATTTTGTTAGCTGCTGCAGACTCTACAGAGGCTTTAAAAATCTACAGTCAAGTCAGCAAGAATTTTAAATTAGCAGCGGATGATGAGGGATTTCTCTATTCACTCCTGATTAAGTTTAAAGGAAATGGTTTTTCCGATATACCGGCTCCGAAAAAGTTTTTGATTCTGGATCAAATGATGATGGCCGCTTATCAATCGCAGATAGGCAAGAAAGGGAGTGGATTTGAGCATACGATTCTAAAGACTACTTCTGTATTAACATTGAAGGATTTAAATTTGCGATTGGTTGCGATCACCAATCAGACAACGATCACGTATTTTAGGATCTCAACGTTTCAATTGGAAAATTTAAAAAATGCCGATATCACAAAACAAGATGAATGGCAAGATTGTGTGGAGCGCATTGTAAGGGACATTATTGAGCACAAGTTCCCTGCCGAGGCACAAATTAACCTGAGTGATGGTCTCATCGATCTTTTTAAACAAATTGAAGCTTGCTTTTTAGCTCCGAATGATAAAATGCAACAACTGATCAATGACTTTGAAATTACAGATATGTTTTTTCCATGCGCAAATCAGCTTATTGTGCACGCTCATAAGGTTAAAGGATTATCGCCTCATATGCTTCAATCTGCTGTATCAGATCCTGGGCATGCGCAAACTTTAGACGTATCTTGTCTTTTGAGAAATTGGATTGATGCAACAGATTTAATGGTTATGAACAATGCGCTAACGGTTAAGTTAGAAGTTACGCAGTATCAAATGCTTCGAAATAAATTAAATGATCTGAATTCAAAGCAGTTAGAAGCACTTGCGCTTATGTTTCTTCCACATGAAAAATACCTTGTCAATTTAGCTTTTCCAACTCTATGGCCAAATTTCCTAAAATCTTTAGAAAAAGAAGAGTTAAATCAGCTTCTCAATTGCTTGCTCGTCAAATCTTTTGTCAATTCAATAAAGATTGAAGAAAGAGAGGAGCAAGAAAAGACAGCTGATCTCAAATGTGATACTCAAATGTGGCAGTATCTATTGCAAAGATTTGCGAATCCAGCTCTTGGTCTAAAGCAATGCTTTGAGCAAAGCTGTAAAGGAGAGATGTTAAATTTGCTTCAAAATGTCATTTTTAGTGAAGTGTGGCAGGGTACTTCATTTGACCATACGAAGCCTTATCAGCTATGATCTCCTTATTTCCAAATATCCATTTTCCAGTAGATGTTGCATCTTATATTTTGGTAGATGCTGCAGACGCTACAGAGACCTTAAAAATCTACAGCCAAGTCAGCAAGAACTTTAAATTAGCAGCGAATGATAATGGATTCCTCTATTCGCTCCTGATTAAGCTTAAAGGAAGCAGTTTTGCTGATAGTAGCTGTATGCTGGCTCCAAAACAGTTTTTGATTCTAGATCAGAAGATGATAGCAGTTTATCAGTCGCAGATAGCCAGAAAGGGATGTGGATTTGAGAATGCGATTCTTAAGACTACGTCTGTATTAGCATTGAAGGATTTAAATATGCGGTTGGTTACTGTCACGAACCAGTCATCCATCAAATATTTTAGAATATCTGAACCGCAATTAGAAAATTTAAAACATGCTGCTATTGCAAACCAAAACGAATGGCAGGCCTGTATCGAGAGTATTGTCGGGAGTATACTAGAACGCAATTTTCCTCATCAGACAAACATGAGGATATCAGATGATGCCATCGAATTTATTAAGAAAAATGACACTCTACTAATGTCTCCGACGATCAGAGACTTTGAATTCTCTGATGTGTTTTTCGTAAACGCAAATGAACTAATCGTTCATTCCTATAAGGGAAAAGAACTAACACCCGATATG
>CAZOAX010000040.1:0-8729 GCA_964577735.1 uncultured bacterium | reverse complement strand
GAACAAGCACAGATTTTAGATGTATTTCGTAATCTGAAGAATTTGATCAATGAGATGGATTTAGCGCTTATATACAATGAGTTACGGGTCGAGTTAGAAATTACTCCATCTCAAACTCTTCATGCTGAGTTAAAGGAGTGTAGCGCTAATTGGCCAGGCTAGGTCATGTCCATATCCAGTAAATGTACCAATCAAGCCCTCCTTTGATCAAAAGACTCGACTAAATCGTTTGCCCGGCTTTCTCCTTTTAATAATATTTCTTAATAAATGCGTTTTTTAATTTAATTTATTGTTATCATATTCGTTTAATTACTGGTGGTGCAATGAGTTTTATAAACGGAGTTAGTTCGAAAGCTGTTAATGTCAATATGGTTGATCCAGGCAAGGTGGATTCTACGATTAAAAGATCTACTATTCAACCAGCGAATAATAATCTCCCCTCTATAGTTGATGCGTGCGTGGGGAATATCGTTTGTAAGCCTAAAGAAGTTTTAAGTTTGGACTCTCTGGCCCTTCAAAAAAGAATAAACAGCAAGTTTGATATATCTGAAAACTTTAGCGATCTCAACAATGCCTTGCATTATCTTCATCTAACCTATTTAGAGTTGGAAACCATCAGTAAATCGATCAGAGTGGATGCGATTGATGTGGGCGTTAAGAAAATGCAGGAACTGGTTTATCGTGCATCAGCTTCGTTCTTATCACAAGCGATGGCAAAATCATATGGCATGGCCTGTGATTTAACAGGTTTAAAAATATGCTTAGATAGAATTTTGGAATTTCAAACTGTATGCAAAGATAAACAGCTTGAAGTCATTTTAATGAACCGTTTCAAATTACAAAAAGACAAAAATATTCGAGTACAAGGAATGATAGCGGGTCTACTAAGGCCTCTTGATGAAATTAGAAAAACTTTTCAGTACATCTTTGAGCTTTTTGAACTGCCTATAGATGATTTGTTAGGGGTTTATCAAGGACCAAGTTTAAAATGTGATGTCAAACGGGAGTTTATAAGTTACATAGAATGTATGAAATGTATTTTAAAACAAGGATGTTATCCCGAGTACTTAGCGGAAGATTCATGCAAGCTTGAGATGATGGAAGAAATTTTTAAGAAATCGCAACGCTTAATCGATTTGAAAAACATAAATAAGAATAATATTGTTGGGTATTTCAAATCTTCATTCGATAAAAAAGTAATGGTAGATGATATCATTTTTTTAGAAAAGAATAGAGATTTTTCTGGCGAGCGAAAGATGATAGGATTTTATCATCTAGTTATAATGCACATGATACCGAGCATAGAAATTTGTGTTAATAATCTCTTGATCACAAAGTTTCATATCTCAGAGATTGCATCTATTGAACTATCTTGGATGTATGAGGAATTTGAGTCATTTGGTGTAGAAAATGCCTATGAAAAAATTGTAACTGTCCTCAATAAACCCTTTGATCGTTTCAAAGGGAGTTCTGCATTAAATAAAATGCTAGAAAAAATGAGAGGTCTCACAAAACTTCTTGATAAAGATTATGAAGGCAATTTGCTTCTTGTTTTTCAATGGTTCATGAGTTCAAGGAAAGCACTTGGGGATTGGTGCGCTGTAAAATCAGAATTGAGTTCTCTAAAACATGAAATCCTAGATATCAAAAAATCTATGACTGAGTGCAATGCTGAACTGCAAACCATCATTAATCAAACTAAATGGGAAAATCAAGAAGAGATCGATCAAATCAAGCATGAGATGGATGTATTCAAATCTATTTTATCGCCCTTTCTATTCGTTGCCTTAAGACTTCCCCATGCAATGGATGAATTTGTTGTTGAAGGCAAAGATGGTCTTTTTAAAAAACCTAAAGCTAGAACATTACAGCATGATACTCAAATGAATATCAAAGACCTCTTCAAAGTTAATTTTCCTAAGATAGAAGTCATTCAACCAGAGATTGAGGTCGTGCTACCAAGCATTGAAGTTGTTCAAGTTGCAGAAACCATTCCTCCACTTATTGTTATTCCGGCTAAAAAAATAGAACAGGTTAAGAAGCAACCTCAAAAAAAGGTAAAACCCGAACCCAAGGTATTTCAGACCAATCGGGTTGACGACATCCTAGCTGAGCTTAAAGACAGGGGATGGGTCAAAGATCGCTATCACGGCTCTCATTTGATCTTTAAAAAAGAAAGAGAGACTTTTACGGTTCCAACCAATCGTTCACGGCTGAAAGAGGGCACACTCAGCGGGCTAAATCGGCAAATTGTGGAAAAGGAAGTGCGAATTAATCATAACGGGCATAATAATATATAGAACCTAATATTTAAAAATATAATTGATTTTAATATGTAATACTAATTATAATTAAATCAAAAAATATGGGTTTATTATGAGTTCAATTGATCCAGTTGCAAATTTTAGCCTTAATGATATTAGCTTAGATAACTTAAAAGATATTAAAATTAAAGATGCGTCGGATGGGCTGGCTTACGGTAGACGGTTTACTCTGAATATTGATGGTCAGGACTTGCATTCGGATCCTTTGATTTTTAAAGATATCTTTGCAAAAGTCAAAGAACTTTCCCAGAACGAAAGGCGGGGAGGGACTATTGATAATCTGGTAACGATCTATGCATTTTTAGATGATCTTAAGCAAATGGATGCATCAGCTAATGCAACTTATAAAACCAGGGCTAAAAACGATTGGACTTACAAGGTTCGGACATGGTTTCACCGTTTAGGGGATTTTGGAAAGACCCATGCTGAAAAAATTGACTCGGAAATCGCTATAATCGATAGCTTGCAGTTGGGTGTCGCCGATCGCTTTAACCAACGAAAACTGGAGCAATCTTTAGCTCATCAGGATCCTGCACATGCAGAGCAAGCCCTCAATCATTTAACTCTACAGCCGGAAGAAAGAGCGAACTCCATTAAAGATATAGTGGAACTTTACTTTGAAAAAGGGGACTCAGTCAGTCTGAAAGCTGCCTATGGGATGATCAATCAACTGGATGAAGACGAGAGATTCAATCCTACGATGATGATCGCTCAAGCCTTAGTGGATCTGGGTAATTCAGAGGATACGCTATATGCATTGGATATCATGAAGGATTATTCCTGGAAACCCGGTGAATCTTACAACGATTATATGGCCGCTGCAACAAAAGTTTGCGATGCCGTGATCAGGATGGTGGAAGCTGGTGATCCATCAGGTCTTGCAGTCGCTAAAAGATTAGCTGTGAAGGCTGGCTTGAACGATCAGTTTGCTAGATTGGCAGCTCTTGAGGATGTAGGGACTTAACGCTATTTATATTTGTTTGTTTTTAATCCAATTTTTTAGTATAGTTATATTAAAAAATTGGTTTTTATGAACAATATAGATGGTGTTGATCGCGGTTTAATTAACTTTAATTCAGTAGAGCCTGATAAAGTTGTTCCTAAGATAGACAGATCTTCTATTCCAACAACAAATATTGCTTCGTCCACTCATGATATTTGCATAGAAAATGTGACTTGCAAGCCAAAAGAAGTTTTAAGTTTTGAAGCTTTGGATGTTCAAAAAAGAATCAACAGCAAGTTTGCAATCTCTGAAAAATTTAGCCATTTAACTAATGCCCTGCATTATCTCCATGTGACTTTATTAGATCTCGAAAATGCAAGCAATTCGGTCAGAATTCCCATATTTGAAGAGAGTGTTATTTACACTAAAAAGTTGACTTATCGTGCATCCTATGATTGTTTAATCGTGGCCACGGCAAAAATAAGAGGGGTGTTAGCAACCGCTCGGGAGATACAACCTGCTTTAGAGACAATCTCAAACCTCCGAGAAGCCTGCAAGGGCGATGTTATTGAAATCGTATTGATGGACCGTTTCAAATTGTTGAAAGACAAGAGTACAAGAATTAAGGGGATGAAAGAGGCTCTGATGCGGCCACTCGTCGAACTGCAAAAAGTCCTGGAATATACGCAAGAGCTTATGGATCTTTCATTAGGGGATGAGTTCGGGAGTTCTAAGGACTCAAGTGAAAAATGTGACATGCAGCAGGAATTGACAAGCTATATTAATTCCATGAAATGCATTTTAGAAATAGGATGTGATTCATCCGTCTATACAACAGAAGGCGCTTGCAAGCCTGAAGTAGTGGATGAATTTTTCAAGGTGTCAAAAAATGCAGTCGACCTAAAAAATATATCTAAAGGAAATTTTTTTGATCGTTGCGTTACCTTCAGTAATAAAAATAAGCAATTATGCGAAATTATTTCTAACTACAAGTTAGAAGATGGCAAAGGACAATCTGTCAATCTTTATCATCTAGCTCTCAGATATGTGATGGCCAGTACTGAGATTTTTATTAATAAGCTGTTGTTGACCAAGTTTCATATCTCAGAGATTGCTTCTATTGAGCTCACGTGGGTTTTTGAAGAACTGAAGTCATTTCGGCAAAATAATTCATATGACAAGATATCAAGCACACTTGCAAGCCCTTTGGATTGTTTCAAAGGGAGTTCTAAAATGGTTAAGATGTCAGAAAAAATGGCTCGACTAACCAATCTTTTAGATAAGGATCATGATCAGAGTTTGTTCTTTTGTCTTGAGAGGTTTATGAAATTTGATAAAACCATTACATCCTGGTGCAGAGTCAAGGCAGACTTCAATTCTTTAAAAAGTGAAGTTATAGAAATTAAAAAATTGATGAAAGAATGCAACGTTGAACTTCAAAAGATCATTGATCAAACAAAGTGGGAAAGCCAGGAAGAGATCGATCAAATCAAGAAATCGATTGAAGAATTTAAAGCAATTGTCTCTCCTTTTTTATTTGTTGTCTTTAACCTCCCCAACACATTGGATGATTTTGTCGTTGAAGGAAAAGATGGTCTTTATAAGAAGTCAAAGGCCAAAACGCTAAATCATGATACTCAGATGAATATCAAAGACCTTTTAAGGGTCAATTTTCCAAAGATTGAGATCGTAGAAACCATTCAACCTATTATTGTTGTCCCAACTAAAAAAATTGAACCGGTCAAGAAACAGCCTCAGAAGGTAAAACCTGAACCTAAAGTGTTTCAGACCAATCGGGTAGACGACATTCTAGCTGAGCTTAAAGATAGAGGTTGGGTCAAAGCTCACTATCATGGCTCCCATCTGATCTTCAAAAAGGAAAGAGAGATTTTTACCGTTCCGACCAACCATTCAAGAGTGAAAGATGGGTTGCTAAGTGGGCTTAATCGGCAAATCGTGGAAAAAGAAGAAAAAATCAATCACAACGGACAGGCCAAATGAATAATTTAGATGGTATTAAAGCTCGCACTGAAGTCCAAGCCCCTGTTCAAAAGCAAGTGGATGTCAAGATTGAGAGATCAGCTATTCCTCCATCGAATACTTTTTCGTCTACTCTTAGCATCAACATAGAAAATATGATATGCAAGCCAAAGGAAATTTTAAGCTTGGATGCTATTGAAATGCGAAAGAAAATCAATAGCAGGTTTGAATTATCTGACAATTTTAGCGATTTCATTAATGCTCTGCATTATCTGCATGTGACTTTTTTAGAGGTGGAAAAAACAAGTGAATCGATCAAAATTCCTGAGATTGAAAATGGCAAAAAGGCAATGAAAGATATGCTTTACAGGGCAGCCGGTGTGTTTGTATCGATGGCTGAAGCAAGGAACTACGGCATTTCAAGTGATTATACATTTATACAAAAAGCTGTTAATGACATTTCTAAATTTCGAGGGATCTGTTCAGATGAGAATGTTGACATCATCTTAATGAAGCGTTTCAGTAAGCTAAAAGATAAAAATACCAGAATTGCAGGATTGAAAGGATCTTTGCTGCAGAGTCTTGATGAGATTCAAAAAACTTTCAGATACATCATGGAGCGCTTTGATCTTCCTTCAGATGATTTTTTTTGGGAGATTGAATGTTCCGGTTCAAAAGGCGACGTAAGGCAAGAGTTTTTTAGCTATCTAAGTTGCATGCAAAGTATTATAAAAATTGGATGTAATCCTGCATTATACACGGCTGAAGGAGCTTGCAAGCCTTCAATGATGGATGCACTTTTTAAGCAGTCTCAAATTTTCGCCGATTTAAAAAATGTAAATAAAAAAAATCTCGTCGAACTTTGTGCATCTTCAGTTAATAAGGAGAGAGAAATACTCAACATCATTTCAGAATGTGATGAAAAGCGTGTTGTGGCGTATCACTATGTTTTAGTACATATGCTAGTCAGTATAAATATCTTTGTTGATACGCTATTGATAACTAAATTCCATATCTCGGAAATCGCTTCTATTGAGCTAGAGTGGATATTCGAAGAGCTTCAGTCGTTTGATTCAGAAAACTCATATGCAAAGATTACAAATGCTCTTGCTAAACCTATAGATTGTTTCAAGGGAAGTTCTAAATTATCAAAAATGCTCACGAAAATGAATCATCTGACAAGAGTGATTGACAAAGAAGAGGATGGAAATTTACTCAACCTTCTTCAAAGATTTATGGACTCAGGTAAAACAATTGAACTTTGGTGCGATGTAAAATCAAAATTCGATGCATTCCGCAATGAAGTTACAGAGATCAAAAGATCCATGGCTGAATGCAATGCTGAACTGCAAAAGATGATTGATCAAACAAAGTGGGAAAGCCAGGAAGAGATCGATCAAATCAAGCATGAGATTGAGGTGTTTAAATCCATCCTATCGCCCTTTTTATTCGTCGCTTTTAAACTTCCAGGTACGTTGGATGACTTTGTCGTTGAAGGGAAAGATGGTCTTTTTAAACAACCAAAAGCTAAAACATTACAACATGATACTCAAATGAATATCAAAGACCTCTTGAAGGTTAATTTCCCAAAGATTGAGGTCATTCAACCAATTGAAGTCGTGCAAGTTGTAGAAGAGGTCCAACCTGTTATTGTTGTCCCGACGAAAAAAAGTGAACCTGTTAAGAAACAGCCGCAAAAGGTCAAACCTGAACCAAAAGTATTTCAGACTAACAAAGTCAATGACATACTTGCTGAGCTGAAAGACAGGGGATGGATCAAAGACCGCTATCATGGCTCTCATTTGATTTTTAAAAAAGATCGGGAGACATTTACTGTTCCGACCAACCATTCAAGAGTGAAGGATGGGCTGCTTAGCGGGCTCAATAGACAGATCGTAGAGAAGGAAGTAAGGATCAACCATAACGGTCATAATCAATGAATCATTTAGATAGTGTTAGAACTCGTACTGAAGTCTCAAGTCCTGTTCAAGATCAAGTGGATATCCAGATTGAAAGATCAGCTATTCCGCCATCGAATATGTCCTCACCCAGCCTTGATATCAGCATAGAGAATGTAACTTGCAAGCCAAAAGAGGTGTTAAGTTTTGCATCTTTGGAGGTTCAGAAGAGAGTTAACAGCAAGTTTGGCGTATCTGCAAGCTTTAGCGATTTGATTAATGCTCTGCATTATCTCCATGTGACATTTTTAGAGCTGGAAAATACAAGCAAATCAATCAGATTGGATAATATCGATGATGGCATTAAGCAGATTAAAGGGATGGTCTATACTGCATCAGCTGTGTGTCTGACAACGGCCATGACAAGAGCAAGTGGTGTGCCAAGTGAGTTTACGCGTGTAAAAAAAGCGATAGATAAAATTTTGGAATTTCGAGGGGTTTGCACGGATGGAAATCTTGAAATTGTTTTAATGAGCCGCTTTGAAAAGCTAAAAGACAAGAATACAAGAATTAAGGGAATGAAAGAGGCTTTGATCCGGCCTCTTGATGAACTTCAAAAAACCTTTGAATGTATCCAGGAGCTTTTTGATCTTACTTCAAAGGATTTCTTTGTAATCTCTCAAGATGCAAGTTTAAAAGGTGACATCAACCAGGAGTTTAAAAGTTATATAAACTGCATGGATAATATATTAAAGCATGGGTGCAATCCAGCAGGCTATTTAGCAGAAGGTGCTTGTCCACTTGCGATGATGGACGCATTTTTAAAGGACGCACAAATTTTAGCTGATTTGAAAAATATGAATAAGGGCAATCTTGTCAAACGCTGCACTGCATCAGTAGATAAAAATATAGAGATGTCAAGTATCATTTTAAACAGCAGGTTCGATTTTTCCGAAGATAAGCTTGCTATTAGTTTTTATCATCTAACTTTAATGCATGTTATAAGCAGCGTAGAGGTGTCTGTTAATAAGTTGTTGTTGACCAAGTTCCATATTTCAGAAATTGCTTCTATTGAATTAGCGTGGATTTTAGAAGAACTTCAGTTGTTTGATTTTGAGAAGATAAAAACTGCCACAATAAAACCTATTGATTATTTCAAGGGGCGTTCTAAATATTTAAAAATGCTAGAAAAAATGAGCCACCTGACGAGGCTTGTCGACAAAGATTATGAGGGGAATTTGTTCCTTCTCCTGCAGAGATTCATGGACTCAACTAAAACGATCGAACTTTGGTGTGGTGTAAAATCGGAATTCAATTCTTTAAAAAGTGAAATTGTAGATATCAAAAAATCGATGACCGAGTGCAATGCTGAACTTCAAACGATCATTAATCAAACAAAGTGGGAAAGTCAGGAAGAAATTGATCACATAAACCTGGCACTTGAAGAATTCAAATCCACATTATCTCCTTTTTTATTTGTTGCCTTTAGGCTCCCAAATACATTGGATGACTTTGTCGTAGAAGGAAAGGATGGCCTTTTTAAAAAATCAAATGTTAAAACGTTAAATCACTATAAGCAAATAC